>JBEDBF010000026.1:0-10745 GCA_041177405.1 Chloroflexota bacterium
ACCTGCACTGGGAGCCATCCAGCAGGTCGCTCAACGTTGCTCACGCGCACGTAGAGGTCGCGAATCACCTGCGCCTTATCCAGTGCGATGCGCATGTACGGATCCATCTTCCCTGTTGGGTAGATCTCTGAAAGCCAGTAGAACTCTGGCCGAATGCCGAGTCGCGCAAATGTCGGGAAGAAGAGCGTCTCAACGAAGTGTCGCGCATAGTTCTTTGCCGTTGAACCTTCTGGGGCAGGGACGCGAGAGAGTGGCACCCCCATGTACTTCTCAACAGCATCTGGAGTGAGCAGTGCCTGTGCATCCATCGCATCCATGTCTTCAACGCCGTAGCGGAACTCCACGGGGACGCCACGATCGCGCAGTGCCCGTGCGATCACGTCATGGACGACAGGGCCGCGCAGGCTCCCGACGTGAACGGTGCCAGATGGCGTCTTAGAGTCGTTGACCACCTGCGGCCCACTGACACGTTCTGCGAGTTCGTCTGCCCAATACATGATCGAATCCTAGCGGTCGCCTGCGCCGCGCCCCTCCCGAGCGGCCAGCGCACGGAGTCGCGCACGAAGCGAGCGAAGCGCCGCCTCGTCCCGGACCGCCACAAAGAGGGTGTCGTCCCCCGCAACGGTGCCGACGATCTCCTTCAGGTGGAGTCGATCGAGCGATGCGGCAATCGCGTGGGCACTCCCCGGGAGTGTCTTCAAGACGAGGATGGAGCCAGCCGAAGATATCTCCGCTGGGGCTTCCGAAAGGAGTGAGGCGAGACGTACCTCGGCGGTCTGCTCAACGCCAGAGCCGGCAGGTAACGCATAGGCGAGCGATCCAGCGCGTTCCACCTTCGTCAGTCCGAGCTCGGTAATGTCGCGACTCAGCGTTGCCTGTGTTGCCGGGATCCCCTGAGCTTTCAGGGCGGCGACAAGTTCGCGCTGTGTCCGAATCGGCCGACGCGAAACGATGTCGCGCAGCGCCCTGTGACGCAACTCTTTTCCTAGATCCACGACAGATTCACCGGCTAAATCTCACCGCGTGCAATCGCCGCGCCGAGCAGCATTAGTGCAAAGAGGACGCGGTAGAGTGCGAAGCTCCAGAGCTTCCCACCGTTCAGAAGTCGAACAAGGAGGCGGATCGCCACGAGACCGCTCAGAAAGGCGGCGACCGCACCGACCACAAGGAGCGGCGCCGCCGCACCGAGATCCGTTCCATCGGTCAGAAGACCCCGCAACTCAAGGAGGCCCGCCCCCGCGATGGCTGGTGCGCCGAGCAGGAAGCTGATGCGTGCCGCAGCATCGCGACTAAATCCGAGGAAGAGTCCGCCGCTGATCGTTGCGCCAGAGCGACTGATTCCGGGGATGAGTGCGAGTGCCTGCGCAAAACCAATCAGCAGCCCATCAATCGCCGAGATCCCGCTGAGCGGGCGCTCAAGACTTGATGCACGATCCGCAGCCCAGAGTAGTGCCGCCCCAAAAAGTACCGCGGCCGCCACGACGATCGGCGTGCGCACGCTGCTCCCCAAGAAGTCTCCTGCCAGGAGTCCGAACGCAACGGCGGGAACCGTGCCGACGATGATTGCGAGGAGGAGGCGCTCGTCGGCGCCCTCCCCACGCCGACGTCCGAGCGAGAAGAGCAGTTTGAGCGCTGTTCCCAGAAGTCGAGCCACGTCACTTCGTAGCGCAACGAGCACGGCCGCGAGGGTGCCGAGGTGTACAACGGCGGCAAAGGCGCGCGACGAAAGGAGTGGGTGTTCAATGGCGAAGAGGTATGGGATCGCGTAGAGGTGTGCCGATGATGAGATTGGCAAGAATTCAGTAAGGCCTTGTACGAGGCCGAGGAGCAGCGCGAGAAGGAGGTCGGTCGCGCCACCAAGGTCAGCCATCCTTCAACCTCCACGTTACGCTGTGAGCACGTCGCCCGACAGGCTCAGATTTCTCCACTGCTCCGTGCTGATCACCCTGCACCATAGCGTTGGGCGGCGCCCCCGCGAGGGTGGCGCCGCCCATTCGCAACTGCGTTCTGCAGCGAGCGAGCGCCCCGCGCTCGCGTCAGCCTTCGATCAGGCTGGCCCGATGAAGAGTGGTGCAAGCACGAGGGTCACCGTGGCGAGCAGCTTCACGAGTACGTGAAGTGACGGGCCAGCCGTGTCCTTGTAGGGGTCGCCAACGGTATCGCCCACCACCGCGGCGGCGTGCGCGTCGCTTCCCTTGCCGAGCACCTTCCCCTTTGCGTCTTTGAGTCCACCCGACTCAATGAACTTCTTCGCGTTATCCCAAGCCCCGCCGGAGTTATTCAACACCGTGGCAAGGAGCACGCCGCTGATCGTACCAACGATCAACAGACCGGCGACCGCCTCGTACCCAAGGAGTACGCCGACGACGACTGGGGTCGCCACCGCTACCACACCAGGCGCGATCATCTCGCGCAGCGCGGCCTTGGTGGTGATGTCAACGACGCGAGCATAGTCAGGGCGAACCTTGTAGGTCATGATGCCCGGCGACTCGCGGAACTGACGTCGCACTTCAACAATGATTGACTGTGCCGTCTTCCCTACCGCGCGAATTGCGAGGGAGCTGAAGAAGTAGGCAAGCATCGCGCCGATGAGTGCGCCAATAAACACATTCACGTTCGCAATGTTCACGGCCTCAAGCACTGGTCGACCCGCCCGCTCAAGGATGAGGTTGACCTTGTCCAGATATGCCGAGAAGAGGAGGAAGGCAGCCAGCGATGCCGAGGCGATCGCATACCCTTTTGTCAGTGCCTTCGTCGTATTGCCGACGGCGTCCAGCCGATCCGTAATGTGCCGTACCGACTTCGGAGCACGGCTGAACTCGGCGATTCCGCCGGCGTTGTCCGTGATTGGACCGAACGTGTCCATGGCCAGGATGTACGCCGTGGTCATGAGCATGCCCATGGTTGCCACTGCGGTCCCGAAGATTCCGAACTTGGAAACGTCTTCACCAACTAGGCCTGAGGCAATTGCCGCCTGCTCGCCGAGCCAGTGCGACACGAAGATCGCAATGGAGATAGAAACCGCGGTCACCAGCGTGGTCTCAAAGCCCACTGCTGTACCGGAGATGATGTTCGTTGCGGCACCCGTGCGGCTCGCCTCAGCGAGCTCACGGACTGGGCGGTACGAGCCCGCCGTGTAGAACTGCGTGATGTAGACGAAGGCGACGCTCGTGGCCAGCCCGACGACGCCAGCGCCAAAGAAGTAGAGCCACGCATCGCTTCCGTCGGTCTGGAGCATCACCGCACAGGTGACCGCCATGCCCACCGCAGAAAGGATCGTGGTGACCCAATAGCCGCGGTTCAACATGTTCATTGGGTCTTCGTCTTCGCGACCCGTCACGAAGAACATTGCCACGATCGTGCCCACAAGCCCGAAGGCGCGCACGACGAGTGGGAAGAAGATCCAGGCCTCTGGGTTCGCCCAGCCTGCCGTTGTGGCAATCGTGAACGCACCAACGCCCAAGATCATTGCGCCGATGTTCTCGGCCGCTGTTGATTCAAAGAGGTCAGCGCCACGACCTGCGCAGTCGCCCACGTTGTCGCCGACCAGGTCGGCGATCACACCCGCATTGCGGGGGTCATCCTCGGGGATGCCCTTCTCGACCTTGCCAACCAGGTCCGATCCAACGTCTGCCGCCTTGGTGTAGATACCGCCACCGAGCTGCGCGAAGAGCGCAACGAACGAGGCGCCGAAGCCGTACCCAACGATAAGGAACGGAGCCTCAGCAGGATTCGTCAAGCCACCGAAGGCGACGAAGACGCCGTAGACGCCGAGTAGTGAAAGCGCAACGACGAGGAAACCGGAGACGGCTCCACCGCGCATCGCGACCTGTACCGCCTTCACCACGCCGTCACGTGCGGCGGCGGTGGTGCGGAGGTTTGCCTTGACGCTGATGTACATGCCGATGATGCCTGAGGCCATCGAGCAGATCGCGCCGAAGAGGAAGCTGAGGCCCGTGCGAATGCCGAGCTCTACGCCGTAGACACTCGTCTCGGCTACTTCCGCGGTCTCAAAGACCGAGATGAGTGCGCCGATCGCAACTGAACCGACTACCGCGAGTGCGGCGATTGTGAAGTACTGGCGTCGCATGAAGGCGACCGCCCCTTCGAAGATTGTGCCGGCGACCTCTTGCATTGCCTTGGTCCCGCGATCACGTCCAAGGACGTCGTTCGCGAGCCAAATGGCGAAGAGGACGGCGACGATACCTGCTGGGAGAATCAAACTCTGCAGCAGCGTCGTAGTGATTTCCATTGTTTGAACACTCCTCCGATGCGTCCAGATCCGTCGCGTGGCCGCGGTGCGTGCACCGCGCTTCGGGTCGGGCGTCTGTCGGGCTACGGGCCACATCTGTGACCCGACTGGGATGGGCACCCAGTAGCGCGATGGTAGGGCGCACTCCCGAGAAGGGTCAACCGTGGAGGCGATCCACGCACGCCCACCCCTATACTCCCCGCATGCGGAAGCGCCACCTCCTGATCGAGATCCTGCAGACCGTCGCGCTCACCGTGATCGCGTACTACCTCCTGATGACCTTCGTCACCCAGCCGTTTCGAGTCGAACAGACCTCTATGCAGAACTCCTTTCAGCCTGGCGAATACGTGATGGTGGACAAGATCACCCCTCGCATCACCGGTTTTCATCGTGGAGATGTCGTGATCTTTCGACCACCTGAGAGCTGGCCGTCTAGTAGTGATGGCACGCCGTACATCAAGCGCGTCATCGGCCTTCCGGGAGAAACGATCGTCCTCGGGCCCGAGGGACTCACCGTCAATGGCACACGGATCGACGAGCCGTACGTCTACCGCGAAAGCGGGAGCGACCTTGAGGAGCTCACCTCATGGACGCTTGGCTCAGATGAGATCCTCGTCTTTGGCGATCACCGATCCAACTCTTCTGACTCGCGGGCGTTTGGACCAATCCCTTCCTCCAGCGTTATCGGGCGCGCATTCGTGCGCTACTTCCCAATAGATCAGATGAGCATGATCGTGCCGCCCGCATATCCGTCCGCGCCGTGAGCGAGATCGGTCTCGAATTTCCGCTCACTATCATCGCAACGCTCGCTGCTGCCCTTGCCGTGACGAGTGCACGCCGCGGTGCGTGGATTGCGCTCATCGTCGCCACCTCCGCCGTAGCGCTTCTCGAATTCCAGCCGACGGACTCACTCCCGCTCACTCTTGTCTTGCGGCTCGCCGCCATCTTTGGGGCTATCCTCGCTGCGTTGCCGCCCGGCCTCCTAACGCCGCAAGCGCTGACACACGACCTTGCGCCACGTCGCATCCTCTCAACGCTGAGCGAGCATCCTGTGGTCGTTGCCACCGCGCTCGCCGGCCTGCTGCTCGGCGCAATTCCACTTGCGCTACCCATTGAGGGTAGCTCCACCCTACTTCGCAGTGCGGGAGTTGCACTGCTTCTGATTGGACTGCCGCCGCTGCTCACGAGTCGATATGTTGAAGCCACCGCGCGGGCTGCAGTTGTCACGCTCTCCGGCGCACTGCTTCTCCGTGCAGCAATCCTCGGCCCTCTCGACGCACTCAGTTCCCTCATTGTCGCCGGCGGATTCGCGGCGTTGCTCTTAACAGGGACGGCCGTCGCGGGTCAACTCACGAAGGCTGAAGATTCATGAGTGAGGCGCAGGCAGCCCTGCTACTCAGCGCCTTGCGCGCATTCGCGCCACTCGTCCTTGCGCTGCTGAGCCTCCTTGCTGTGCCGCTCGTGAGTGCGCTGCGATTTGGCGGGGCACTTCAAGCGGCAACGCGAGCACGATATCTCGTCGTCGCGCTGCTTCTCCTTAGTGGCGGGTCGGCGTTTATCGCTGGTGCAGGTGTGACGTCAACGCTGTCGATCGGGGATCTCACGATCAATCCGTCACAGCCTGGTCGACTCCTGGTCGCGCTCGGGGGCCCAATCTTCGCGATCATCGTTGCCGTTGGCGAGGGTCGACGCGCTGGCGCGATGGGGCAGGTTGCCCTCTTCGGACTCGCCGTCATTGATCTTGCCCTCGCGATCCCGATCGGTCTCGCGCCGATCACGCTGCTGCTGATTGGCGGGACGTCCCTCGCCGCGCTTGCGGCGGGCGGGAAAGAGGATGCTGAACGTGCGCGCGCGGTATTCCGCGACCTTCGCAGCGCCGGAGTGCTGATCACGTTGACCGTGATTGCTGAGCTGCTGCGCGCGTCGATTCCGCTTTCAGCGACCGATCCCGCCTACGCGACTACCGCGTCACTCACCGCAGGAGTCGCTCTCGCCCTTTCATTGATCGTGCTCGCATGCGTTGGAGCATTCCCCTTCCATCACCGCCTCGTGCGGATCTTTGACTCCCTTCCGATTGTCGGTTCGCTGATGGTTGGCGTCTGGATCCCCGCCGCAATTACGCTCATCATCTTCAGCGAACTCTCACTGCTCATCTCAGCGGTCAACGAACCGATGGGTGGCGCAGTCCTACCGATACTGGTCGCCACCGGGGCGTTCACCATGCTCTTCGGGGGAGTCTCCGCGCTCCTGCATGACGACGTTGGGGAGGTTCTTGGATTTTTCGCCGTGGGCAGCAGCGGCTGGCTTGTGCTTGGACTTGCCGCAGTGATCTCTCGCCCCTCAACCCTCGCTCCTCATGAGCTTGTGATCCCCGCAACACTCGCCATCTCACTCTTTGGGCTCTGGCGCGCCGCCGTACGGCGTCGCTACGATCTCGTCTCTCTCCAGGAACTGACCGGTTGGGCTCGACACACGAGCGCGATCGGCTTCGTCTTGATTGGAGTTGCGGCTGCACTCGTGGCACTACCAGGGAGCGAATTGTGGACGGCACGCGCGGAAGTAATCGGCGCAGGTGGAAACGTGATCGCCATCGTCGCTGCCCTCGCTGGTGCGGTTGCACTCTTCGCGTCGATACTTCGGGTTCTCCTCGTTGGGCTCGCACAGAAGAGTCGAGCCGTCCAGCGCACTGAGGTGCGAAGGGCGACACACCCCATCACCATTGCAATGTTGGCAGGGACGATCTTGATTGCAGGTACAGCAACTGGGGTGATCGACGTTGAATCGGCGGCCTCTGAACTGCTCCGTCCCGCGCCCGAGGCGACCTCGGTGCCAGGGGAACTCCCCTAGCGACTACTCCTCGTCGGAGAGCACCCAGTCGTCAACGACGCGCGTGTATTCAACAAGCTCACCCTTGGTGAACCAGAGTGCGATCTCTGCCGCTGCAGTCTCTGGCGCATCCGAGGCGTGAATCAGGTTCTTCGCCGTCTCAAGGCCAAAGTCGCCTCGGATCGTGCCCGGTGCCGCTTCGTGCGGCTTCGTTGCACCGACCATTGAGCGAACCACGCTGATGGCGTTCGGTCCCTCAAGGACGAGGGCAACGACCGGTCCCGAGGTGATGAAGGCAACAAGCCCGGCAAAGAACGGTCGAGCGGCATGCACGGCGTAGTGCGTCTCAGCGAGCTGCCTGCTCACTGACATCAACTTCATCGCAACGATCTTCAAACCACGATCCTCAAAGCGTGTGATCACGCGACCAGCGAGGAGACGTTGAACACCGTCGGGCTTGACGAGGACGAGCGTGCGTTCTGACTTCATGCTGAGAGCCTAGCGGATCACCGCGCTCGAGGCTCGGGCCGTGAGGGATCAAGGTCCCCCCGAGCCGCTGCACGACGGACGGCTGAGACCGTCGCGCGTGGCGCGGAGAGGCCCACGCGGAAGCCGCCGCCCTTCGCGAGCCGACGCGCAACGCGAAGCAGATCGGCGGGTCGCACGCGCGCGATCTCCCTGAGAAGATCAGGGAGCTCTTGCGGTGATCGGCGGAGAAGACGCTGGCTCGCGTGCCACTCTGCGAGCCCACGTGGGTCATCTGCGGCGCGCTCGAGTCGCCCTGCAAGATAGGCGCGTGCTCGTTCAATCTCTCGATCGCTCGGCGCTTCGCGAGCGAGGCGCTTGAGCGCATCCGTCGCCAACAGCACTGCCGGGAGCACCTTTGATGGATCAGCACCGCCCGCGACGATGAACGCTCCCGCATCCGCGTATTCGATGCTGCTGGCACTGATGTCGTAGACAAGGCCGCGATCCTCTCGGAGTTCGAGGAAGAGTCGGCTTGCGGATCCGTCGCCGAGGATCGTTGAGAGGAGTTCGAGGGCTGGGGCGTCAGGATCTTCACGCCGAAGTGCGGGAAGTCCGAGGGCGAACTGCGCCTGCTCACCATCACGGATCTTTGCAACGATCCCCTGGCCGCGCGCGGGAACGATCCTCGCCGCAAGGCCAGCGCTTGCGCCACGCGGCGATGTGACTCGCCGCGTCGCGGCTCGCCGCGGGAGTGCGGCGAGCGCTGCCCGAGCGATCGCCTGCGCGCCAGATAACGTGAGGTCTCCGGCGATCGCAAGTGTGGCTGCTTGCGGGACGTATGTGCGCGCATGAAAGCGAGTCACCGCGTCATGGCTCAGCGCACGAACCTCCGCGGGTCGCGCAGCAATCTCACGCCCGAGCGCATGATCGCCATACAGCGCGCGATCGAGAGCCGTCCCCGCCTGCTCGCTCGGGTCATCATCATATGAGCGGATCTCTTCGATCACGATCTGACGCTCGATGCGCATGTGATCTGCCTGTAAGAGCGGTGCGAGCGCAACGGCGCCGATCAGCCGCGCCGCGTCCACCGCAGCGGCTCGAGGCGCATGGATCCAGTACATCGTGCTCTCTCGATCGGTGCCCGCGTTTGAGGTTGCGCCGAGTGACTCCATTGCATGCGCGAGCGCCGCGGAGGTTTCGGCGCCTCGGATTCCGCGAAAGCAAAGGTGCTCTAGGAGGTGTGCCGCCCCGCGCTCTGACGGGCGCTCGTGCCGCGAACCCGCACCGATCGCGATGGCGATCGCAACGCTTCGCGCCGCTGGCGTTTGAATGAAAACTGAAGATTTGAGCGGCCCACTGCGAAGGGCGCGGGAGCGAAGTTCGTGGTGTTTCAGGAGTCGCTACGTCCAGACTCCGAGGAGTCGGAGGCGGCGTCGGCACTCGGCCACGCCTGCGTTGGCAGCTCAATCTGGACGTACTCTTCTCCGCGATACTCGAGCCAGGTTCGCACTGGCTCACTTCGCGGCGGGGTCGCGCCGGCGCGATATTCAATCTCCACCACGGCATCGTTGCTGCGCAACGTGTACCGAAGGTGGCCAGGCTCCGATAGATCGAACTCGACGCTCTGAAACGCATCCACATTGATCGTGATGGTGAGCGGCGTGAAGATAGAGGAGACATCCGGATCGTCTCCAAGGACCTCCTCAACCCAACCCATCCCTCGGGCGATGAGCTCTCCCCCGACGAGGTGTTGGTAGGCAACGGTCTGCCGAAGGAGGGGGCGGAGGACGTTCGCCTTATCCGCGCGCAGGATGGCGAGTCCTCGATTCACAAAGAGGCCCGGCACCTGCTCGTCGTGGTCATGATCCATGAGAGGGAGAGCCTAGCGCAGCCGCCTGCGCGCCGCGGGCACGCGCCCGCCGATCCCCCACCCCGCCTATCATCGGCTCGTGCGCTACGCCGTTGATCTTGGGAACAGCGCCGCGAAGGTCGGCTACCTGCGCGAAGGCGCCCTCGTCTCACTGCGCGTGTCCTCCCCCGCCAACCCTCGTGATGCTGGCGCCTGGCACAACGTCGCCGAGGGACTCCTCGACCTCGCCGTGAGTGAAGGGGGTGCCGCCACCCAACTCATCGTTGGGAGCGTGGTCCCTGAAGGTGCCGCGACGCTTGCCGATGTTGCGGCGGCACGCGGCGTCCAAGTTGAACTTATCCAAAGCGGTGACCTCCCACTCGTCTCGCGACTCGACGCGCCAGCTCGGATCGGTGTCGATCGCGCCCTCGCCGCCTGGTTTACCTATGCGCAGCAGGGGCTACCACTTCAGCGTGGCGCGATCGCGGTGACGCTCGGCACGGCACTCACGCTGACGTGCGTGAGTCGAGCCGGTGAGTTGCTCGGTGGAGCGATCGCTGCCTCGCCCCTCCTCGCCGCGCGCGCACTCGCCAGCGGAACCGCCGTTCTTCCTGAGGTGGCCCTCTATGACGAGAGTCCGGAGATCCCAGGTCCGATCGGCGCGTCGACCGAGAGCGCACTCGCGTCGGGGATTCTCCGCAGCATTCGGGGCGGACTCGTGGCGCTAATCAGCGAGAGCGTCGCCGAGATGCAGCGACGCGATCCGGGATCTCCCACGCCCGCGATCAGCCTCACGGGTGGCGCGGCAACGGTGGGTTGGAGTGCGGGCATCCGCGCCGATTTGCGCGACCCAGACCTCGTGGTCCGCGCACTCCTTGCACTGCCACGGAGCGTTCGCGCATGAGCGGCGCATCAGCAACGACGAGCGGACCGCTGAGCGGTCGACTGATCGTCCTCGGTGTTACGGGCTCAATCGCTGCATTCAAGTCGCCTGAGATCGTGCGCGCACTGCGCGCTGCTGGCGCTGATGTTCAGGCAATCCTCACTCCCGCCGCAACAAAGTTCGTCTCACCGCTCACCTTGCGCACACTGACCGGCCACGCGGTGGACGCGGACCTCCTCGACCTTCTTCCAGACGGTCGCATCGGTCACATCGTTGCCGCTGATAGCGCCGACGCGATCCTCGTTGCACCGGCGACAGCACAGTGGCTCGGCGCCATGGCTGGTGGACTCGCCGGTGACGCAGTAACCGCCGCCTGCCTCGCCACCACTGCACCTGTGGTCGTTGCTCCCGCAATGGATGGTGAGATGTGGGCCCATCCTGCAACCGCAACGAACGTCGCACGCCTC
>JBEDBF010000027.1:0-10685 GCA_041177405.1 Chloroflexota bacterium
AAGTGACATGAGGGTCAACACCGCTGCAGCGGTCACAAAGGCGATCGGCACTCCGTACGTTCCCGCAAGGCGCGGGAGCGCGAGTCCAGCTGCCACGTCGCCTGCGATCGTCACAAGGTTCGGACCCACGACGGCCCCAAAGGTTGAACCCCAGACCACCAGTCCGATCGCATTGGCGCGCTTCGACTCTTCGTACATATCTGCCGCGGTGTATCTCGACAGTTGGTTAGAGGCGTTCGCGCAGCCCATAAAGACGGTTGAGAAGAGGAAGAGCGGGAATGAGCCAAGGATCACCGCCACGCCAGCACCGATCGCTCCAGCGGCGCCAGCTCCGTAACCGAGCGTGAGTCCTGCACGACGACCGTGACGCACCATGAAGCGCGAGAGCAGTTGTGAGGCACTGGCAGAGCCCAAGACGATCGCCGCGCCGGGCAGCCCTGCAAATGCAGATCCGCCAGAGAGCTCTTTGGCGACGATCGTTGCCACGGTGATCGCCGCAATGTACCCAGTGCTCCCAAGGCCCACACCAACGATCAGTGAGAGTTGGAGGCGACTGCGGGTTCGCTGCGCGACATCGGTTGGCATCGCTGCAGTGTAGCCGCGCTATGGTGGAGGCATGCAAGAAGCACGCCACGCGGTGGCCTGGCACGAGGATGCGGCGAACCCGAGCGACTACGCCTCGCCGTCTGACACACCGCTCCCCAGCAGCGTGGACTGGATCATGATTGGCGGCGGATTCTCCGGCCTCTCCGCCGCGCGGCGTGCAGCCGAGCGTGGCGCGCGCGTCCTCCTCTTGGAGAAGGGTGAACTCCGAGATGGCGCAAGCAGTCGAAATGGTGGGATGGCACACGTTGGCTTCGGAGCGTCGACCAGCTCGATCATCAAGCGCTTCGGCACGAACGGCGCGCGCGAGTGGTTTGAACTTTCGCGTGCTGCCGTACGCCGCATTGAGGCGCTCGCGGGGCGCGGGGAGGGTGCGCTCTTGACGACAACGGGGATCGATGCGCAGTGGAGCGGCACTGGGCACGTGGAGTTGACGCATGCGGCGCGTGGACTGCCAGGGCTGCAGGCGGAGGCGGAGCTGCGCGAATCGCTCGGACTATCTGTGCGCCTCCTGGACCGCGGTGAAGTGCAACAGCTCACCAAGAGCGGCGCGTTTGCTGGCGGACTCGCCGTATCCGAGGGTGGCGGCATCCAACCGGCACGGCTGCATGCGGCGATGGCTGCGGCGGCACGAGCGGTAGGGGTAGAGATCCGTGAACGGACGCCCGCCGCTGACATCCTCCAGATTGCGGGTGGATATGAGGTGCGCACCCCGCGCGGCAGCATCCGTACGCAGCACATCTTCGGCGGTGTCAACGGATACGCAGATCGCCTCTTCCCCGCTCTTCGTCGACGTGCGATCCCGGTCGGGAGCTACATGATCGCCACCGAGCCGCTCGCACCTGAACTGCTCTCTGAGGTTTCCGGCAACGGCGAGATGCGCTTTGACACGCGCAACTTCCTCTCCTACTGGCGACCGACGCCAGACGGCCGCATTGCGTTTGGTGGGCGCACGTCGTTCTGGCCTGACTCGCTACGCCGAATCGCAGGCACACTTGCGGCTCGCCTGCGCGAGATCCATCCGCAACTCGCAAAGAGCAACGTGACCCATGCTTGGGGTGGTCGACTCTCGTTCGCCTTCGATCGGCTGCCTCGCATTTCACGACTCAACGGGGTCACTCACCTCTCAGGATGTGCGGGCTCTGGCGTGGCACTGATGACGCTCCTTGCAGAGCAGACCATTGACTGGGAACTCGGCGGCGATCCCCCGCTCCCCGCGCGCATCGCATGGCACCCGGTGCCAGTTCCTTATGAGGGCATCCCTTGGTTCTTGCCGATCGCTGGGATCGGCTTCGCACTTGAAGACTGGTGGAACGAACGCGGCTAGGCGGCGCTCCTACGCGTCACTCGCGTCACTCAAGACCGCGCGCAATCAGATCCGACTCTTCCAGCCCAAGGTAGTGCCCAATCTCATGAACGAGCGTCTTACGCACCTCACTCTTTAATGCATCACGAGACGGAAAATCTTTCGCGAGCACGCGCGCGTAAATGGTAATGCGCGGCGGGAGGGCCTCCGCATCAGTTGCACCTCGTGGCGTCCCCTCAAACAGTCCGTAGAGACCCGTCGTGCGGGTGCCATCAACAACAATCACGAGCTCTTCTGCGGCACTGCGAAGCGGCTCAGGGAGGGTGCGAATCGCCTCCTCGACGGCTCTCTCTATCTTCGCGACCCGGTCAGCGACCCGATCACCAGCTGTGCCTCCCTTCATCTTCGTCGCACCGCCTCCGTTGCCCAAAGTGCCCAGAGGACAAGTAGTGGCTGAAAGAGAAGCCGCGTTGCCCTCGCGGCATCTGAGTTCAACCCGAAGGCATCGATGCCGTTGACGAACTGGTTGATGTTCCCAGGAAAGATCACGACAAAGAAGAGCGCCGTTACGATGCCGACGCGCGTACGGATGCGCCAAAGGGTGATCAGTGCAAAGCCGAGCAGGATCTCCACGACGCCTGAACTGACCACCACGAAGTCAGGGTCAAGTGGTAGCCACGTTGGGACCTGCGCCTGGAACTCCAGTCGACTCACCGTCAAGTGACTCACGCCTGCTGAGACGAGAAACACGCCTAGGGCGAGCTGGCTTACCACGCGGAGGTAACGAGTGAGGCCCTCACGTGCGACGCTCATGCGCTACCCACTATCCGAGCAGGATCCTGGCGAGTGCGGAATACACTGGAATGCCGAACACGATGTTGAACGGGAAGGTGACCCCGAGGCTGAGCCCGAGATAGAGCGCCGGGTTCGCCTCTGGAATCGCGTGGCGGATGACAGCGGGCACCACGATGTATGAGGCACTCGCAGATAACACCATCAACAGCGTCGCGTCCCCTACGCCAAACCCGAGCAGCGTGGAGAGGAGCAGCGCAAGTGCTGCATGTGCGAGCGGTGCGCATACCGCGTAGGCGAGAAGACTCCGAGATGAACGACGAGCTACGGGGAACTGTCGCGCGACCTCAGCACCCATATCAAACAAGAAGGCGGCCAGGACGATACGGAAGCCGTCACCAAGCAGCAGCGCCATAGGTCCGCCCTGCCACGTGCCGAGGAGCGCACCAAGCAGAAAGGCCGCAATGAGGAGCAGTTGCGTGCGGTCGGTGAGCGCCTCTCGCAACGCGTGTCGCACGGACAGCCTCTCACCGCCGGTGTCTCCGCCTCCGCGACGACCGCGCACGGCGGCAGCGAGCAGGATTGCCATGAAGATTGCCGGGGACTCCATCAACGCGAGGACCGCGGTCATGTAGCCGCCGTATGGCGTTCCGCTGAGCTCAAGGGACTGGACAGCCGTGACGAATGTCACCACGCTGACCGAGCCGTATGCGGCCGCAATCGCCGCTGCATTCAGATGTGACGTCACTCGCTTCAAGATGAAGAAGCCCGAGATCGGAACAGCGAGTGCCATCACGAGTCCGGCGACGATGGCTGTACCCAGACTCAGATTCAGCTCAGACGCTGCGAGTGCGGCTCCGCCCTTCAGACCGATTGAGATGAGCAGATAGAGCGACAGGAATCGTGAGGCGACCCCCGGAAAGCGAACCGTGGGGCGCACCGCACCAATCACCGCTCCAGCAGCGAAGAGCAACACGGTTAGATCAAACGTGATTGGCACTTACTGCACTTTATCCTGCAGACACCATGATCGAGAGGGAGGGATGGGGTTAGAAGTGGCGGAGAGGGAGGGATTCGAACCCTCGATGGAGTTGCCCCCAAACCGCATTTCCAATGCGGCGCCATAGACCACTAGGCGACCTCTCCGTATGTGCGTATCAGGTGCTGGCGGAAAGGGTGGGATTCGAACCCACGAGGCTATTAACCTGCCGCTTTTCGAGAGCGGTGCCTTCAACCACTCGGCCACCTTTCCACGGCGGAGGATAGCCCATTAGGGGTTGAGGCTCACCTCAATCCCGGCACTCACCTGCATGCGGAGAAGGCCGCGAACGCGATCGTAGAGCCGAAAGGCGAGCGCAGGGAGTCCATACTTCTTGACGAGTGCGCTCCACATTCCGCCAAGCTCTTCTGGTGCGAGGATGCGCGCCGTTGCCGGAAGCGGTGCGCCAGTCAGCGTGCCGTTCCACGTACATGGCGCAATGCTCGCGCGTGTTGAGTTGCGGAGGCGCTTCATCTTCCCAGCGGCTGGGTTACTAAAGATCAGGAGGCGACCGTCACGCGCGGCTGCCCAGACGGGGGT
Organism: Chloroflexota bacterium; assembly: GCA_041177405.1. Classification (GTDB taxonomy): domain Bacteria; phylum Chloroflexota; class Limnocylindria; order Limnocylindrales; family Limnocylindraceae; genus Limnocylindrus. The sequence goes on from JBEDBF010000027.1 coordinate 4,281, forward strand.
GACAACGGCGCGGCCGTCGAGTCGATAGGTGGTGAGGGCAACGTACTGCGCGTTGAGGATTGCGTCACGGGGGTCCGCGATGGAAGTTGTGTCAGCCATCAATAGAGTCTGCCATGCGGCGGAGCTGATTGGCGAGTGCCGAGAGATCCTCGCCCCCCTTGCCAGCGGCGATCAGCGCGTCTTCGAGTTGTGCCACCAGCATGGCGGCGGGGACGGGAACACCGACCTCGTTGGCGAGGTCGATGGCGATGCCGAGGTCCTTCCGATGTAGTGCAACCTTGAAGCCGAGCGGATAGCGATCCTCCGCCATGCGCTGCCAACGATTCTCCAGGACCCACGACTTTGCGGCACCGCCACTGAGCGCGCCAGCAAGCGTGGCGGGGTCAAGTCCCGCCTTCTGCCCAACCAGAATCCCTTCGGCGAGCGAGAGGTAGCTCCCAGAGATGACCAGTTGGTTCACCGCCTTCCCTACCTGCCCAGAGCCGAGCGGTCCCAAGTGCGTAATGGTCTTCGCGAATGCGGTGAGGAGCGGCTGCGCCGCGGCAACCGCCTCTGCTGATCCGCCAAGGAAGACGGTGAGCGTGCCGTTCACGGCCCCTTCGCTGCCGCCACTCACGGGGGCGTCCACCATCAGGATCCCTTTCCTGGCGAGCTGTTCGCCCATGCGTCGCGTGGCGGACGGGGCAATGGTGCTCGTATCAATGACGATCGCACCTGGAGCGAGGTGGTGGATGGCGCCGTCTGTACCGAGAAGGAGCTGCTCGACGTCAGGCGTGTCGGAGACGCTCAGCACCACGGCGTCTGCGCCGTTGAGCGCGTCGCGCAGTGATGAAACCTGCGTCACTCCGTCAATTGATGGACGCCCTGGCGTTCGATTCCACGCGCGGACGGTGTGGCCTGCGCGCGCCAGGTGTCCAGCCATGGGGGCGCCCATCGTGCCGAGGCCGAGAAGCGTAACGAGGCTCATGACGCCACGATACGCCAGTGCGGGATTGGGAGTAATGAGAGTGGTGCGCCCGGCGGGACTCGAACCCACGACCTTTAGGTCCGCAACCTAACGCTCTATCCACTGAGCTACGGGCGCATGTACTACCTGCGGATACCTGATGCTACGGCACGCCTGCCTGAAGTGGCGGAGAGGGAGGGATTCGAACCCTCGACGCAGGAAAACCCCACGTGGCGGTTTAGCAAACCGCTGCACTAGACCTCTATGCGACCTCTCCGAGGCTTGCCGACGCGAAGTATCTCAGATGGCGCCCTGCAGCGCTAGCCGACGATCTCCCAGCCCCGACGCAGCGCCTCTGCACGGAGTTGCTTGTCTGGCGCAACGGCAACGGCGCGACGGGCAGCGGTGAGGAGTGGAATGTCTGCGGCGGTGTCTCCGAAGGCGGCGAGGATTGCTCCTCCAGCCGCACGTCGGCTGACCGATGCCGCCTTCTGTTCGCCGCTCTGCGTTGCCCCCGCAAGTTGACCAGTGGCGACGCCGTCGCGAATCTCAAGTGGTGTGCCGAGGGCGGCGACTGCGCCGATGCGACGCGCGAACGCATCGCCCACTTGCTGGTAGCCACCGGTGGCAAGGAGGAGTTGCGCACCGGCCGTGCGTCCGTTCGAAACCGCATCAGCGACTGCGGTGAGTCCAGAGGTGCGTCGTGCGGGCCAGAGGTAGTGCTCCACCACCCACTCGCCCATTGCGTCAAGCTCGCTCACCGTCGCGCCGCGGAGCAGTGCTGCGAGATCACGCAGCCATCGCGCGCGGAAGCCCTCTTTGCCGAGGATCCCAAGTTTCGCCAAGAGGACGAGGGGGAGCCGGATGAGGACGAATCGTTTCGCGGCGCCACTCGGCCGGTTCACCATTACCCATGCGAGTACGCCACGCCACGTTTCGGCGGTGGTCAAGGTGCCATCCATGTCGCTCACGATCACGGCCGTACTCATGCGCGCATTATGGCCGATCACGTCGTGCAACAAAAAAGAGAGGCGCCTGGGTTTCCCCAGACGCCTCTCTCAAACGATCCTCGACGGATCGCGAACGAGTTACTTCTTCTTGGCTGACTTGCGGCGCTTTCGCTTCGCAGGGGCCTTCTTGGCAACAGCCTTCTTTGCCTTGCGGCGCTTTCGCTTCGCAGGGGCCTTCTTGGCAACAGCCTTCTTTGCCTTGCGGCGCTTTCGCTTCGCAGGAGCCTTCTTGGCAACAGCCTTCTTTGTCTTGCGGCGCTTTCGCTTCGCAGGAGCCTTCTTGGCTACGGCCTTCTTGGCTGACTTGCGGCGCTTTCGCTTCGCAGGAGCCTTCGCGGCAACAGCCTTCTTGGCCTTGCGCTTGGTGGCAGGCTTACGCTTCGCAGCGGCCTTCCTCTTCTTCTTTACTGCCATGTTCTGGACCTCCACTCTGGCCGACCCGACTGGCGGGGCGACCATTAACTCCACCCCAAAACTGGGGCTTGTTGAAAAGTAAAACACAATGTGGATAAGTGCAACCCCAAATGTGCATGGCGCAACTGCACGCCCCCCTCGGGACCGCCACGTGGGGGGTAGACGGGACCACTTTTTGGCCCATGCGCACCCTTCATCGCACAATGGTGCTGGTTCTGTGCGTTGAGATTCGCGAATGCGCGAGACCGAGCGCTCAACGGGCAGGCATTTGCGAAAAACCCCTGATTTCGTGCTCAAATCTGGGGTGAAAACGGTGCTTCAGCCCGCACAAGGTGCACAAAAATCCTGCGCTGGGACGCCAAAACGTGGGGGTTCGATGGGGATTTTCTTGACCTGTTTCGCCGTTGGTCGTAGGGTTAGTGACATGACGACGTACCGCTACTTTAGGAGCCCGGTCTGACCCGCCCAGACGCCTAGCGTCTGACCGGCGGTCCGGCCGGGATGTGAGCAGAGGGGTCCCCTCTGCTCTTTTCTTTACCCCCCAACCCGCCGGGCACCGGCAGAAAACGAGGAGCGAGAAATGTTCGTCCGAATGATCAAGGCGGCAACGGCAGAGCAGCTGAACGCCGTCCGCCAACGCGCCGTCGCGGCCGGGCTCGCGGTGTATGAAGAGCAAGGTGCGACTGGGACCACCCTCGCAATCCTTGGTCCAACCGGCGTAAGTGCCACACTCGAGAAAGAGTTCGCATCTCTCCCTGGTGTTGCGCATGCAACGCGCGCGACGCGACCGTATCGACTCGCCTCACGTGAGTTCCGTGATGCGCCGACCGTCGTCAAGGTGCGCGATGCCGTGATCGGTGGCGGGTCGCTCACACTCATGGCGGGCCCATGCTCCATTGAATCACGCGAGCAGCTCTTCGAAGTTGCTCAGGGCGTGGCCGACGCGGGGGCAACCCTGCTGCGTGGCGGTGCGTTCAAGCCGCGCACCTCTCCATACGCCTTCCAAGGACTCGGCCTTGATGGCCTCCGCCTCCTCGCAGAGGCGCGAGAGCGAACGGGTCTCCCCATCATCACGGAGGTGATGGAGCCTGCGCAGGTTGACATGGTCTCCGAGTTTGCGGACGTGCTTCAAATCGGCACTCGAAACATGCAGAACTTCTCGCTGTTGAACGCCGTCGGGCGCACGCGCATGCCGGTGATGTTGAAGCGAGGTCTCTCTGGCACGATTGAGGAGTGGCTCCTTGCTGCGGAATACATCTTGGCGGCTGGGAACACCCAACTCATTCTCTGTGAGCGCGGCATTCGCACCTTTGAGACTGCGGCGCGCAATACCCTCGACCTCAATGCCGTTCCCATCTTGCGCAGGCTGACTCACCTCCCAATCATCGTGGACCCAAGCCACGCCACTGGGAAGCGTTGGATGGTGGCACCAATGTCGTACGCCGGCGTCGCGGCAGGAGCCGATGGAATCATGGTGGAGGTGCACCCGAAGCCAGAAGAGGCCTGGTCCGACGGGGAGCAGTCGCTCACCATTTCAATGTTCCAGCGGCTCGCAGGTGAGCTGCGCTCAATCCATACCTTGGTCACGCCGCTCCACGACGACCCTGGTGCGGCTGGCGAAGGCCCGGCGAAGGGGTAAGGGTCGTGCCACACCGCGTCGCTCCCGCAGCGCACCTTCGCGGTGAACTGCGACTCCCAGGCGATAAGTCAATCAGTCACCGCGCCTTGATCTTTGCTGCGATCGCTCACGGCGAGACGCTGATTAGCGGGGCGGGAGACGGACACGATGTACGTTCGACGGCTGGGATGATGGCGGCACTCGGCGCTTCATGTGAGCGGCTCCCCGCTGCGCCTGATGATGCACCTGGCACGGCACGCTGGCTCGTGCGATCTCCTGGACGTCGCGCACTTGCCGCTCACGGTGATGGCCTCCTTGACTGCGGCAACTCAGGTACGAGCGCACGACTCGGCGCAGGCCTCGTGGCGGGAATTCACGGCGTGCACACGCTAGACGGAGATGCTTCGCTCCGCCGACGCCCGATGGCGCGCGTGATTGAGCCGCTCCGCGCGATGGGTGTCGAGGCCACAGGTACGCCAGGCGAGCGCGGCGAGACGGCACCGCTTCGGATCGTTGGCGGCACGCTGCACGGCACGGAGTGGCGCTCCAGCACGCCGAGCGCGCAGGTGAAGAGTTGCGTCTTGATTGCCGGCCTCGCCGCCAGCGGGAGCACTACGTGTATAGAGAGTGTTGCAACGCGCGACCATAGCGAACGCATGCTCACCGCTCGAGGGGCGAACATCCACCGTGAGCAGGGGGGAGATGGCAGTTGGTCCATCCGCGTGCAGGGTGAGACGGAGCTTCGCGCCCTCCCTCGGGTCCAGATTCCAGGTGACCCCTCCTCCGCCGCCTTCTGGCTGGTTGCGGCAAGCCTTCACCCGGACGCCGACCTGACCATCCGTGGCGTCTCGCTGAACCCCACCCGCCGCCACGTCATTGAGATCCTGCGACGCATGGGGGCTTCGATTGAAGAGACCTCGCTCCCGGACGATGGATCGGGCGAGCCGCTCGGCGACCTTCGCGTCCGCAGCGCCGACCTCCACGGCGTTGAGATCACCCCGCAAGACGTAGCGCTCGCCATTGACGAGATGCCGATCCTCTCGCTCGCTGGAGCGATGGCACGTGGCGAAACGAGTATCCGCGGTGCGGGTGAGCTTCGCGCAAAGGAGAGCGACCGGATTGCTGGAGTTGCCGACGGCTTGACGCAGCTCGGACTCACCGTTCGCGTGGATGGCGACGACCTCCACTTCGTCGGGGGCGATCGACCGCGTGGTGGGAGTCCTGAAGTCCGTGGCGATCACCGCCTCGCAATGACCTTTGCAGTCGCGGCACTTGTGGGCGATGGAGCGGTCGAGATTGATGATGCGGCGGCTGCGGCGGTCAGCTACCCAACCTTCTTTGACGATGCTGCCCGCGTTGCTGGTGGCGCGGCGCGAGGAGTCTCTGTATGAGCAAGCGCATTCTCCTTTTGGGACACCCGGTGAAGCAGAGCCTCTCGCCCGCGTTTCAGCAGGCCGCCTTTGACCACGTAGGGCTCCCCGTCCGCTACGAACTGATGGACATTCCGCCGAAGGGGCTCGCCGCAGCCGTCGCGGCGCTGCGCGCAGATGCGGATGTGATCGGCGCAAACGTCACGATTCCGCACAAGGAGACGATCGGCGCCCACCTTGATTCGATTACCGAAGAGTGCGCAACGATCGGCGCAGTCAACACGATCACGCGCGCAGGGAGTCGCTTCGTGGGGAGGAATACCGACGTCGCCGGGCTACGTGGAGCGCTCGACGCGCTCCTCGACGGACGGCGCATGCCACGTGCCGCACTCATCATTGGTGCAGGTGGAGCCGCGCGCGCCGCCGTCGCCGCTCTGGTCGGCGCCGCGGTTGGGCAGATCAGCATCACCAATCGACACCTTCGCCGCGCCGAACAGGTCGTGGCCGCCGCGCAGAAGTCGTGGCCGCACCTTGCGATCCGTGCGGTTCCTTGGCACGAATCGATTCTGGTCGAAGAGGCTGCGCGCGTAGGGATCGTGATTCAGGCCACGAGCCTCGGGCTCGCACCGACCGATGCCCCCGCACTCCCATCCACCGCTTTCCGCGAGGGTCAGTACGTCATTGACGTCGTCTACGCACCGGGAGGCACCGCACTGGTCCGCAGCGCACGCGCCGCTGGCGCCGAGGCAACCGACGGACTTGAGATGCTTCTTCTGCAGGGCGCTGCCTCGTTTGAGCTCTGGACGGGACGACCCGCACCAATCAGCATCATGCGTGACGCACTTGCCGCCGCCGCGGCATCATCTACAGCGGCGGGCGAGTCGTCCAAAGGGGAAGGGGTGGTGACGTGAGCTTTCGATTCTTGACCGCTGGCGAATCGCACGGACCCGAACTCGGTGTCATCGTCGAGGGGATGCCCGCTGGAGTTCCGCTCACCGAAGGGTCGATCGCCGTTGACCTGAAGCGCCGACAGGGTGGCTACGGCCG
>JBEDBF010000028.1:0-10270 GCA_041177405.1 Chloroflexota bacterium
CGGGGCAACTGGCTCCAGATCTTCTGGTGGCAGGTTCGCGTTCGCCGTTGAGAAGCTCAAGACGAGATCGCCCGATGAGTGTTCGCCCACACCACCAACACGTGCGATCCCCATCACTGCACGCTGCGCGAGGCGGTCAAGCTGCATCGGAAGCAGTGGTGCATCCGTAGCCACGATCACAATGATGGAGCCTGCGCCGCCGCGGGGGTCGTCAGGTGCCGATGTTGACGGTGCCTCTGTTGGCGCAACGTGTGCCGCGGCCTTCCATGGGAGTGGATATCTGGCGGTCTCGAGCACGCCACCTTCGACGCCGAGCACCCGTCCAGCGATGGTGAGTCGATGACGACGACCATGGTTCGCCTGCACGAACACACCCACGGTGTAGCCGCCGAGTTCTGCAGGAAGGGTGCGGCTCGACGTGCCGTTGCCGCCTTTGAAGCCGTGACAGATCATCCCCGTGCCACCACCCTGATTCCCGCGCGGCACCGGTGCGCCGACAGGGAGTGAAGCGGCAGCATCAAGCGCGGCGCGGGCATGCGCCGCAGTGACATGAAATCCGTTGATGTCGTTCAGCACCCCGTCAAATGTCTCGCCAACCACTGGCAGACTCCACGCAGGCGCGCCGCGTACGTTGTCAAGCGACCAACGAATCATCTCGTCGTGAACCACGCCCACCGAGTGCGTGTTTGTGATGCAGATGGGTGTAGTGAGAAACCCTGATTCACGAATCCATTCAAGACCCGTCATCTCTCCGTTGCCGTTCAGCCGATGCGTCCCTGCGAAGAGCGGATGCCCCATTGATTCGAGTGCCTGCGGCAGGATTGCGGTGACGCCCGTTCGAACAGGTCCATGTCCACGCAACAGTGCGCCATCGCCAGCAATCAGCGTCTCTGAGGCAACGCGCACGCCACGGACATCACTGATCGCGTTGCGCGGACCGTGCGGAAAGCGACCGATCGTGATCCCAAGATCTGACGCTCGTTCACTCCGTGGCATGTCGCTCTCCTTATCGCTGCGCGCGTTCGGCGGCGTAGAGGGTGATCGCAGCGGCAACGCCAAGGTTAAGGCTCTCCGCGCGGCCGAGCATCGGAATGCTCACCGCCACCCGACACGCCGCACGTAGCGCTGGTGACAGACCTTCAGCCTCCGTGCCAACAACAACCATCGCGGGAGCCCGATACGCAACAGCGGCATAGTCCGAAGGTGCATCGCCCGCCGTTGCCACGCTCTCGCCCGGCCAGCGTGCGAGTAGCTCACGCGCGTCTGTGTCGCTCACGCGAAAGATTGGAACCGAAAAAATTGAACCCATTGTGGCGCGAACGCACTCCACGCTATATGGATCACAGGTATCGCCAACCAAGATGACGCCGCCCGCCGCTACGGCGTCGGCGCTTCGGATGCAGCTCCCAAGGTTTCCTGGGTCACGCGGGCCTTCGAGCATCAGCCATCGTGTCGCAGAAGTTGGATCAATGTGCTGAACCCCTTGCGTCCCAACTTCGGGCTCCGCGAATACGCCAAGGAGCGGCTGTGGGTTTTCGCGACCAGTCACCTTTGCGAGCACCTCATCGGATACGCGAATCACACGCTCCGCTGTGAGTTTGGTCCCTTCACCCGCTGGTCCAACGAGCAGGATGCTGGCGCGCCATCCAGCACGAGCCGCCTCCGCGAGAGTCCGCTCCCCTTCCGCCATAAAGCGACGCTGCTCCTTGCGTCCCTTTGGCGATCGAAGTTCCCGCAACTCCTTGATAAGGGGGTTGCTCACGCTCTCTATGTAATGCAGCGGCACGTTTGAGGCGGAGTTCATCGCAACAGGATAGACGCACCCGTAAGCGCGCAGCATGAAACAGGGGCGCTGCGCCGCAGCGACCTGTGGAACCCTTGCGCCACCTTGGGCGAGTGCCCCTTGGGCCAGTACGATGAGGAGGGGTTAATGGCACAGTCTTCATGGCGACGCTCCACCGCAATTGCGTTGGTCGTCGGGTTGATCGCAGCCGCCTGCGGCGGCTCTCAGAGCTCCGAGAGCCCCACTGGAGGGCTCACCACCGATCCAGTGACACTCACTGTCCAGATCTACAACGCGGGTGGACAGGCGGAACTTGAGTATCGACAGGCACAGGGGGCTGATTTCACCGCCCTGCACCCGAATGTCACGATCGAAATCGTCCAGAGCAGCGAATACATCGATGCGCTGCTTCCACAGATCGCGGCGGGGACCGCGGGTGATGTGATCTGGACGGATACGGACACAGGATTCACGCAGTTTGCAGTTGCCGGCGCATTCGAACCGCTTGATAGTTTTATTGAAGCAGACGGGTACGACTTGAGCCCCTATCCCGAGGCGCTTTTGAAATCGTTCCAGCTCGACGGCTCGCAGATGGTGATGCCGAACAGCGTGCTGCCGTTTAACTTCGTCTATTACAACAAGGATATCTTCAAGGCTGCAGGCGTCGCTGAACCGACAAACGATTGGACGATCGCCGAGTTCGTAGACGCTGCACGCAAAACCACTGACAAGTCGATCAAGCGCTTCGGGCTGTCGCTGGCTTGGACAGAACAGTATGTCGCTTGGATGCGTATGTATGGATGTGAGCTCAGCAATGATGACTCGGCCGCAACGGAGTACACCTACAACGGCCCAGGCTGTGCTGAAGCGCTCACAACACTCGACGACCTGAGCCGAGAAGGCGTGCTGAACTGGGAGCCCGGCGCAAAGTTCGGCGGTCTCTCGGACGCGGATTCTGCCGGCGAGCAGAACTTCTCTGCAGGCAACGTGGCAATGTTGATCTCCGGGACGTGGGAAGCTCCTGCAATCATTGCGAACTCCGCGGGCGCATTTGAGTGGGATGCAGTCTCGGTTCCCGTTGAGGGGAACGGCAAGATCCAGGGCGCCGCTTCCGGTTTCGGCGTGTCAGCGAGTTCCCAAAACAAGGCGTGGGCCTGGGAGTACGTGAAATTCCTCACGGATATCGAGGGTCAGAAGCGCGACGCAATCGCGGGCTACAACAGCTCGCCGATCTCCGTTGTGCTTGATGATGTGTACTGCAAGTCGGATCAGCTGCCGCTCAGCAAGTGCGAGATCACCAAGATTGGGAATGCGCACATTGCGCTAGAGCCGATCAGGGGCGAGTGGTCTGCGGGCTTCTGGGACGTTGTGAGTGCCGGATTTGAAGAGGCGTTCACTGCGACCGAACAGTACGACTGGCAAGCGCATCTCGACTCGTTGGTTGAGCAGTCAACCGCCGCGGCACCGCTCCAGTGACCAAGTTGTCACACTGCCTTTGTGGCTGAGCGACACGCCTAATGCAACGAGTTAATGAGGGGGCGGGCCGGCTGAGCCGGTTCCGCTCCCTCTTCGCTCCGCTCCCCGTGCTTCAGCGCGTCGAAGAGCGCTGGTTCTGGTTTTTCATTGCCCCGTTCCTTGCCGGATTTCTCCTTTTCGCCTTCGCGCCGCTGATCGCGTCGTTTGCACTCTCGTTCATGGATTGGAATCTCCGCGGTGCGCCAACCCTCGTTGGACTCGACAACTATGCGGACCTTGCCGATCTCGACGGAAAGGGGAAGATCGTGCTGAAGGCGTTCAGCAACACGGTGATGATCACGGTCATTGCCGTCCCAATGCAGCTAATCATTGGGTTGACCTTCGCAATGCTCCTCAACCAGAAGGTGAAGGGGATGGCGCTCTTCCGCATGGCCTTCTATCTCCCCACCGTCGTCGCGGGTGTCGCCACCGCCGCCCTCTGGCGCTGGATCCTCGGCTCCGAGGGGCTCGTCAATAAGGCGCTCGAATTAGTCGGCGTCGCAGGCCCCGCCTGGTTCAACGAACCAGAGTCAGTGCGCTGGGGGATCATCTTCATGCTGATCTGGGCCGGCACCGGCGGGATGACACTGATCTTTCTCGCGGGACTCCAGCAGATCTCTAAAGACATTCTGGAGGCGTGTGAGTGCGACGGTGCTGGACGCTTCCGTCGCTTCTTCTCGATCACGCTGCCACTACTCTCGCCCACGCTCTTCTTCAACCTTGTGATCGGGCTGATCGGCGGTCTCTCGCTCTTCACCGAAACGTACGTCGTCTCAAGCGGCGGCGGCGGGCCGGCAAACGAATCAATGTCGGTCGCGCTCTTGATCTATCGATTGCTTATTCGGAACCTCGACTTTGGGTTCGGATCGGCTGTGGCCTGGCTGCTCACCGCGGTCGTTGTCCTGCTCACGATCGTGAACTTTAGGCTCTCAAAACGATGGGTCTTTTATGACAACTAGTCGAGCGCGATCGATCCCAATGATTTCGCCACGTCGTGTCGCGATCTATGCCGCGCTCACTCTCTTCTCGCTCCTCTTCCTGCTCCCCTTCGTCTGGCAGCTCGGAACGTCACTGAAGACGCCAGCTGAGATCGCGACTGGGACTTTCAACCTCTTCCCAGCGGAGCCGCAGTGGGAGAACTACGCGGAAGTATTCCGACGAGCACCGATTGCAACATGGTTCTTCAACTCTGTCTTCATCGCGATCGTCGGCACCCTCGGCGCCACTCTCACCTCGGCCTTCTGCGCGTACGGGTTCGCAGTGTTGCACGCGCGCGGGAGTCGTCTTGCGTTCGGGATGGTCCTTCTCACAATCCTCGTCCCGTACCAGGTGTTGATCATCCCTGAGTACATCGTCTGGGCGAAGCTCGGACTGATCAATACGCCGCTGCCGATCCTTCTCCCGTGGTTCCTTGGTGGAGGTGCATTCAATATCTTTCTCTTGCGTCAGTTCATGCTCGGCCTGCCGCGCGACATGGTCGACGCTGCCCGCGTTGACGGCGCAAATGAGCTGCATATCTTCGTTCGCATCATCCTGCCGATGTGCGCTCCCGCCCTCGCCATCGTCGCTGTCTTCCACTTCATCTACATGTGGAATGACTTCCTCCGCCCGCTCCTCTACCTCCCCGACCCATCCGCGATGACGCTCCCCGTTGGTCTCTCCGGGTTCGTGAACAAGTTCGCCCGCCAGTGGCACCTGCTCCTCGCCGGTTCGGTGATCGCACTCGCTCCGCTCCTCGTCATCTTCGCGCTCGCGCAGCGGGTGATCGCGCGGGGCATCAGCATTGCGGGTGTCAGACGATGACCGTTGAGTCCCGTATGCCACGCAACAGGCGGTGATTCAGATACTCCTGGAGGGTATTGTGAGTAACGACTTCGCGGTGGCACAGCACGCATTTCCACCAGAAGGGAAGGAGGGGTGATGAGCGAGCAGTTGGCGATTGCAGGTGGTACCCCCGTTCGATCAGGGGAGTTTCCAGGCTGGCCCGTCTTTGACGGCAAGGATGAAGCAATCTTGCTAGAGGTCCTCCGCAGCGGCGTGTGGGGCGGCTACCCAGAGCCTGGGAAGTACAACGCGCGTTTCTGCGAAACCTTTGCCGCGTACCAGAACGGCGGGAAGTCCGGCGCGCACGGCATATTGATGGTCAACGGCACGGTAACCATGGAAGTTGCCCTCAAGGCACTCGGTATCGGCTGGGGCGACGAGGTGATCATCCCAGCGCTCACTTTCGCCGCAACCGGGTACGCGCCGATTGCAGCTGGCGCGCTCCCCGTGGTGGTGGACGTTGAGCCCGAAGCGTGGACGATCGACCCAAAGGCGGTTGAGGCGGCGATCACGCCGCGCACCAAGGCGATCATGCCCGTGCACTGCGGCCAGGTTGTCTCAGATATGGATGCGATCATGGCAATCGCCAAGAAGCACGGACTCGCCGTCGTTGAAGACTGCGCGCATAGCCAGGGGAAGGAGTGGGGCGGACAAGGAGTCGGCCTCATCGGCGACTTCGGTTCATTCAGCCATCAGTCGTCAAAGATTCTCACCGCAGGTGAAGGCGGCACGCTCCTCACCAAAGATGCAACGCTGGCGAGACGCGCACACTCGTTGATTGACTGCGGTCGCGCAAAGGATGCTGCGGGCAAAGAGTTCACCTTCGGCGCAAACTTCCGCCTCGGTGAGCTCCACGCGGCGCTCCTGAACACGCAGATGGATCGTTTCGAAGCGCAGCGTGCAGAGCGCGAGGCGAACGGCCGGTACATGGAAGAGCAGCTCTCCAAGGTGAAGGGCGTCCGCGCACTGAAGGTCTTTGACCGCGTTACGCGCCTCTCCTTCTACCGCTTCATCATCGCAATCGATCCAGACGCATATGGCAACGTCGGCAATGCCGCCGTATGCGAGGCGCTTGATGCAGAAGGGATCGGGTGCTGGGTAGGTTACGAGTCGATGAGCGACTACGAGCTCTTTCAGCCGCATCTCTCACGCATGCCCGTGCCGATGCAGTACGCAAAGCAAATGGATCCGAAGAGTTGGCATACACCGGTGGCGGATCGGGCCGCAAAGCACGAGCAGATCTACTTGGACGAAAACATCTTCCGTGCTGGCAAGGAGGGGATTGACCAGGCGGTGGAAGCCCTTATGAAGTTGCAGCGCCATCCCGACGCACTGAAGAAGGTTGCCGCCGAAATGGCAGCCGGCTGAGTCACAGCGTCACGTGAGGTAGACGCAGTGAGTGGCGACATTCGCTTCGCGATCCACGGCGGTGGATACATCGCCAAGATCCATGCGGCCGCGATCGCCGCAACTGATGGGGCGACGCTCGCCGCTGTTGCAGGCCGAAGCGGCAGTGCGAGCGAACTCGCAACACGCACCGACGTCCCCTGGCTAGACGGCGAGGAGGGTCTTGTTGCAGCAGCAGGGCGCGGCGAGTTTGATGTTGCGATCCTCTGCACACCGAATACGATGCATGCACCAGTCGGGCTGCGCCTCCTCGACGCTGGTGTGCACCTACTCATTGAGAAGCCGATGGCCACGAGTTATGCCGATGCGAAGTCGCTCGCAGACCGTGCGCGCGCCAACGCGCTACACGCCGCAACAGCGCACATGTGGCGTGTGGACCTAGAGGCAACCTGGCTGCGCGATCAGGTTGCGTCGGGAGCGATCGGTGCGGTCTACCGAAGTCGCGGATGCGGAGTGCACACAGGCTGGGGACCATCGGGTTGGTTCACGGACGCGAAGCTCGCTGGTGGTGGCGCCGTGGCCGACATGGGTATCCACGCGATTGACACGCTGCGATTCGTCCTCGGTGAGCCGAAGGCGCTTGCCGTCTCGGCTCGTACCGCGCGCCGTTTCATCAGCGGCGATGTTGAAGATACGGCGAGCATCCGCATTGATTGGGAGGGCGGAACATGGTCGGAGGTTGAGGCGGGATGGTGGCAGCCGTACGCCGATGGGCCGGAGGCGAGCCTGCGCCTCTACGGAGAGGGCGGTACTGCAACTCTCTTCCCTACCGCCGTTGTCCAGGGGGCAGAGACTGACAAGGAGCACACGCTACCTGGTCCACTCGTGACGAAGGCTGACCACTGCGATCCAAGCATCTATGCCGCACAGATCGCCCACATGGTCGCAGTGATCAACGGTGCACCGTCGCTCCTTGACGAGTGTGGTCCTGCGGCAGTCGCCATCATGGAGGCAGCGTATCGATCCGCAGCGAGCGGCAAGACCGAGGCTGTCGCCGGATCGTGAAGATCAGCATCATCGGAGCTGGGAGCACGTATACGCCCGAGCTCATCGAAGGAGTCGGGGAGGGTCGACTCGGCACCCCCTTGGATGAACTTGTCTTGATGGACGTTGACTCTCCGCGCCTTGAGATCCTCGGAGGGCTGGCGAAACGGATGCTCGACAAGGCCGGCTGGAGCGGGCGATTAACGCTCACCACCTCGCGTGACGAGGCGCTCGACGGGCCAGACGCCTGCCTTGTGCAGTACCGCATCGGCGGATCTGCCGCGCGCGTCAAGGACGAGTCAATCCCACTCCCACACGGCGTACTCGGTCAGGAGACGGTCGGTCCAGGCGGCTGGGCAAAGGCGCTGCGCACCGTACCGCCAACGATCGAGATCGCCGAAGCGCTCGCAAAGAGCAGCCCGAAGGCGTGGTTGCTCGACTTCGCGAATCCTGTCTCCATGGTGAGCCAGGCGCTAATCGGCGCAGGGCATCGCGCCGTCGGTCTCTGCAACTCCGCAATCGGGTTGCAGCGCAGTGCGGCAGAGCACTTCGGTGTTGCCCCTGAGCGCGTGGAGATCGAGTCTGCAGGACTGAATCACGCGGCCTGGTATCGCGAGATTCGCGTGGACGGTCAGCCGCAACTCGCCAACCTCATTGCAACGGAAAGCGCAAAGCTCGCTGAGATGACCGACTGGAGTGAAGCGCAGTTGCGCGAAGAGCGCGCGATTCCAAGCTACTACCTCCGCTACTACGCAGAGCCCGAGCAGGTGGTTGCCGAGCAGCGTGCGGCGGGGACGCGCGGACTCGAGGTGGCAAAGATTGAAGCTCAACTCCTTGAAATGTACAAAGATCCCGCACTGGCCGAAAAGCCGAAGCTCCTAGAAACCCGTGGCGGCGCCTTCTACTCTGCCGCGGCACTTGACCTGATCGCGGCGCTCACTGGCGCAAAGCCTGCACGACTCGTCGTCAACGTCCGTAATAACGGCGCAATCCCAGACCTGCCAAGCGACCAGGTCATTGAGGTGCTCAGTGACGTTGACGCAGCCGGCGCTCGGCCGATCCCGATCGCGCCGCTCGGCGGTGCACGTCACGATCTCATCATGCAGCTCAGCGCGTTCGGCAAGGCCACGGTTGCCGCGGCACTTTCCGGTGACCGGCGAGCGGCGATCGACGCGTTAGCGCTGAATCCGCTCATTCCAAATCGTGACGTTGCGGAGACGATTGGTGGTGAGCTCCTAGCGGCGCACGCGGCACACCTGCCGCGCTTCGCGCGCTAAGCGGCGCGTCACCAGCGTTAGATTCTTTCGGGCTTCGCCTTCCTAATCGCCGCGCGCAGCAAGGCTTCCGCGCGCACACGTACCGCTGACCCCGCACCAGACTCATCGAGCGCATAGAGGAGCGCGCCGAGCGCTGGTGGCTCGCGAAGCGGTCGGATCTCAGCATTCGGGATCACAGCGGTCAGCGCTGCGTAAAGTCGCGAACGGTAGCCAGGGAGTGGCGAGAGGAGCGTCCCCCCGATCAGCCCGATCGGGATGCGCCGCCGACGCGAGGGGGCGCGGCGCTGCGCAGCACCAGCAAAGGCGGCGGCGTGCTCAATCATCAGCGTCTCGATCTCGCGCGCCACTCGATCGCCACGCTCCGACTCTTCCAGCAGGACGCGTGCGAGCGCACCGACCCCGCCGCGAGGGACGCGATCCTCCAGCACCGCATCGAGAAGTGCGCGCAGTGAAGGGAAGCCGGTGGCGCGCAAAATTGCACGGCCGAGACTCGTTCGCGGACCTCGACCCTCTTGAGCGCGCACCGCCGCGCCGAGCGCTGCGACGCCGAGTCCGCCGCCTCCGCCGAAGTCGCCAGAGATGTCGCCGAGCGCGGCAAAACGAGCCATCTTCCCCTTCTCATTCACGCCAATCGCGTTCGCGCCAGCGCCTCCAACAATTGCAATTCCTACGCCGTCAGTTGTTGCAACGCGCAGCCCCGCTTCAGAGTCGTTCCGCGTGGAGAGGCGATTCGCAATCCGCGCAGCACCACGACCGGCAAGTGCGCCGCGCACCGCCTTCGCATCCCGCGGTGTATCGATCCCGGCCATGCAGAGCGCAACCGCCTCGGGTCGCTGTCCGCCGCGCCTGGCGCGCACGAGCGCGGCGTCAATGCCGGAGCGAAGCAGTGCCGCCGCAGCGGTCAGTCCGATGCCCTGCGGATTGCTCCCCCCGACGCGAACCCAGGCGAGCAGCGTGCCGCTCGTATCAGCAACGAGGATGTCGGTCTTGGAGTTGCCGCCATCAACACCAATAAAGAGTGCCGCGTTCGTTGCGTTGCGCCGCTTCACGATTTTAGTCACCAGTCGACCTCACCAAAGTTGTCTGGAATCTCTTCTGGTTCAAGTTGGTCAACCGTTACGAATGTGGCCCCCTCTTCACGTAGCCGCGCAACAATGCGCGAGATCTTCTCGTGCGTATACGAAGGCCAGGTGTGGAAGAGGAGGATCGCACCATCACCGTGTGCCAGGGTGCTCGCGACCGCGGCGTCTTCCATGTGTTGCGCCGTCTCACGATGATCCCAATCGTCACCAGACGCGCTCCAGAGCACCTGCTTGTAGCCGAGATGCTCAAGCGCCGCGCGCACGCGAGGATCTTTTGCGCCAGCACCAAACGGCGAGCGGAACCACGGCGCAGGATCGCGTTTGCAGATCGTTTCGATCGCGCCAGCGGCCGTCTTGATGTCTTCCATGAGCCCAGCTTCGGTGAGTAGGTGCATCTT
>JBEDBF010000029.1:0-22528 GCA_041177405.1 Chloroflexota bacterium
TCGTGTTGGCGTCTCTAGTCCGCCGAGATGCCGGACATCTGCACCGTCGACGTAGACATTGACCCAGCGGCGGAGCGTGTTGTCCGCCTCAAAGATCTGTTCACGAAGTTCTGGATGCACGGCAACCAGTGCCTGCAGGGTTGCACCGAGTGTTGCCCCCTCAACGCTGACAACCTTGGCACCGCCTGTGTGCGTGCGCAGGACGGGTGGAATCCGGACGCTGATGCTCATGCTGCGCTCCCCTCTCGCTTTCCATCCCCGCATGCAACGCAGTGCGGATCTCGTCTCACAGTAAGTTCGGTGAAGCTCCCCTCCAGTGCATCCCAGAGAAGGAGTCGACCGATCAGTGGCCGCACCTGGCAGAACGCCGAGCACGCCCGCAACGCCACAACCTGGCGCCATCTCCGCGGGTGGCGGTGTTGGGTGGAGGCAGCGGTAGCAGGGGCCACGACCCGGTGCGAGCACCGTGAGCTGCCCTTCAAACCGGAAGACGCCTGCGTGTACCACTGGAATCCCGAGCTTTACGGCTGCATCGTTGAGTGCGTAGCGCGCCTCAAATGTGTCGGTGCCATCGATCACCACGTCCACCCCATCAAGGAGTTCAACAACGTTCTCCGTGGTGAGCATCCCGTTGATTGGCTCCACGTTCACGTCTGGGTTCAGCGCGCGAATCTGCACCGCGGCGGACTCTACCTTCAACATGCCAACGCGGTCGGTGGTGTGGATGACCTGACGTTGCAGGTTGGAGGCTTCGACAGAATCAAAGTCGATGATGCGCAGGTGGCCAACCCCGGCCGCCGCAAGATAGAGCCCCGCCGGCGCGCCGAGTCCACCGGCGCCAACCATCAGCACGCGTGAGTTGAGGAGCTTCTGCTGTCCCTCGGCGCCAACACCGGGGAGGAGGAGGTGTCGCGAGTAGCGCGACTTCTGCGCTGGCGTCAGTGTGGTGGTCTCCACCACCGGGAAGCCCGCGGCGCTCCATCCGTTGATGCCACCCGCCATTGAGGTGAGGTTCGTGTAGCCGAGTCCAGCGAGCGTCTCTGCAGCAGCGGCCGAACGCACACCGCCCGCGCAGTAGAGGAGTATCGGCGCGCTCTTCTCTGGCGCAATGTTGGCAATGGTGAAACCGATCGTCCCCTTCGGCGCGTGCACCGCGCCGTGTAGGTAGCCGGCATCCCACTCATCTTGTTCACGCACGTCAATAAGGATTGGCCGTTGCGGCGAACCTAGGATCTGCTGCGCCTCAGCGGCGTTGACCTCAGTGAACGGCTTCGTCGTCATCAGCGCCCACTCCCCTTCGTCATGCGAATCTTCTGCGGTGCAATCTTCGTGGCACCCTGCGGCAGGCTGCGGTTCTGGAACCAGACCACAACGCCGTACAGCTTGCACGCGACGCAGATTCCCGTGATGGCGAGAAACGACTGCAGCGTAGCGACAGCGACAACCAAACCGAGCGCAACCAAATCTGCGCCGAAGAAGGCATGTGCGACGGTGCCGAGGAGCAGCATCGTGCCGCCCATCACCTGCGCGAGTCGAAGTCCAGGAACGGGTTGAAGATCTTTCGGCGCCGGTGCGCTTATGACACCACGTTCACGCAAGATGCGGAATGGAAGGCCGAGCAGACTGACACGGAGGCCGGTTGCTGCACTTATGAGCATTGCGGCAGCAATAGCTGCAACAAGGAGCGCAGAGGTGATTCCCTCTGGGTCGCGCACCTGCAGGACGGCGGCAGCCCCAAGGAGCAACACGCTGATCGCGGCTCCGGAGCGAAATCCTCTTGCGTCAGTCATCTGTGACATCTGGTTCACCTCATCTTCTGGTCTCTCAGGTTTACAACCTTCGGCCGAATGTGCCGTAAGGGAGGGACGCCGCCGGCGTCCCGAACCACCCGGGAGACTTCTGCGAGGTGTCTAGCGCGCGAGAAGTCGCGGGGCGGGGGACGTCGGCCGTCGACAGATGGACGGCTCCCCAGCTACGGACGCGATCAGTTCTGCTGCGCTCATGGGCCTGAGTCTACCTGAGCCGAGAGGTCAAGACTTGTTGCGCCACGTTGCAATTGCCTTCTGCGTCGTCTCGAGTCCGAGAAGCGCGCAGTGGATGCGCGAGGGTCCGACCTCCACGCCGAGCAGCTCCATCACGTAGGGGGAGCCGAGCGCCGTGATCTCGTCCACGCGCTTGCCGCGCAACTCGTCCGTCAGCAGCGAGGCGGAGGCCTGCGAGATGGCGCACCCGCGACCGGAGAAGGCGACGTCTGTGATCTGCCCGTTCTCGTCGAGTTGCAGCTGCATGGTGATCAGGTCGCCACAGCTCGGATTTCGTCCATCCACGCTGACGGTTGGCTCCGCGAGCGTGCCGAAGTTGTGCGGTGCACGGTGATGTTCAAGGATCTGCTCTCTGTAGAGATCGTCTATCCCACCCATCAGATGTGACTCCTACCGTGCAAAGATCTTGCGCGCGTCGCGCAGGCCTTCAAAGAGCGCATCGAGATCCTCGTCAGTCGTATACGGCGCCACGCTCACCCGAGCCGTGGCGGAGAGCTCCAACTGCTCATGCAGTGGCATGGCACAGTGGTGCCCAGCACGGATCGCCACTCCGCGACGATCCAAGATGGTGGCGAGATCGTGGGCATGCACGAGATCGCTCGAGAAGCTGACCAGGCCCACGCGATCCTTTGCATCGGCGGGCCCAAGGATGCGCGCGTCTGGGAGCGCTTCAGGGAGTTCGCGCAAGACGCGCTCCAGCATGCGCACCTCATGTGCGTGGATCTGCTCGCGGCCAAGCTCGTCGATGAAGTCGCATGCCGCGGCGAGCCCAACGGTGCCGGAGGCATCTGGAGTTCCCGCTTCGAACTTCTGCGTCCCCTCAGCAAACGTGGCGTCCCGAAGGCGCACTTCGCGGATCATGTCGCCGCCCGTCTCAATTGGATTCATCTCGCTCAGCAGGTGCGCACGCGCCCAGAGCCCGCCGCCAGAGAAGAGGGCACCCATCTTGTGCGCGCTGAATGCGTAGAAGTCCGCACCTGTGGCAGGGATGTTCACTGGCATGTTCGCCACCGCCTGACAGCCGTCGACGGCAAGCAGTCCACCAGCCGCGTGAATCTGCGGTGCAATCTGCGCGAGCGGTGCAGCGGAGCCGAGCACATTTGAGACGTGGCCAACCGCAACGATCTTCGGTCGCAACTTCAGCAGACCTTCAAGTCGATCCCAGAGGATCTCGCCAGTCACGTCATCAACGGGAATGAATTCAAGATCGGCGTCAACTTCGCGCGTCACCTGCTGCCATGGAATCAGATTCGCGTGATGCTCTGCCTCCGTCACAAGCACCACATCCCCACGCGACAGGTTCGCACGCCCCCATGAACGCGCAACAAGATTCAGCGCCTCGGTCGCACTGCCGAGCATGACGAGCTCTTCTGCGGGAACGCCGAGGAAGGCCGCAGTCCGCGCGCGCGCACCTTCATATGCAGCGGTTGCATCTGATCCAAGTGTGTACGCACCTCGGTGCGGGTTTGCGTTTGCCGTGAGCAGGAAATCGGCAACTGCGTCCACCACACGCTTCGGGCGCTGTGCGGTTGCGGCGGAGTCCAAGTAGTGGAGCGGTCGACCACCAGGTCGTGTAGCGAGGATTGGGTACGCGGCGCGCACCTTCAGCGGGTCAAGCTGACCCCCTGGGGTGTGCCAGTCGCTCATGCGCCGGTGGGTGCCACCGGCGGAGCCACCGCCTCGTCTGCGGTTGGCTTGAGCCCGTTCTCTGCAAGGAGTGGCGCATAGCCCTCTTTCTCAAGTCGGTGCGCCAACTCCGGGCCACCTGACGTGACAATGCGCCCGCGCGCAAGCACGTGGACAAACTGCGGCTTCAGGTAATCGAGGAGTCGCTGGTAGTGCGTGATCACCAGCACGCCGAGCTCTGGAGAGAGCATGCTGTTCACCCCCTCCGCAACAATGCGTAGCGCGTCAATATCAAGTCCTGAGTCGGTCTCATCGAGGATCGCCATCTCTGGCTTCATCAGCGCCATCTGCAACATCTCGAGTCGCTTCTTCTCGCCACCCGAGAAGCCATCGTTGACGTAGCGCGTCATGAACGCCTCGTCCATCTTCAACTGTGCAAGCTTCTCCTTGACCAACTTGCGGAACTCGCCCATCGTCATCCCACCGCGAACTGGATCGGATGGATCGAACTCAGGATCGCGAACAAGGCCTGAGCGTCGCGCATTCATGGAGGTGCGCAGGAAGCTGGCGACAGAGAGCCCGGGAATCGCGGTTGGGTATTGGAAGGCCAAGAAGAGTCCGAAGCGCGCACGCTGGTCTGGTGAGAAGTCGAGCAGGTTCTCGCCCTTCCACTCCACGGAGCCGCTGAGGATCTCGTAGCCTGGGTGGCCCATGAGCGCGTAGCTGAGCGTGGTCTTTCCAGAGCCGTTCGGGCCCATGATCGCGTGCACCTCACCCGGCTTGATGGTGAGGGTGATGCCGTCAAGGATGCGCTTGGATGAATCTGAAGCGGGCGCAACGACAAGGTCCTTGATTACCAGGTGCTTTGCACTGTCTGTCACTGAACCTCCATGTGCTGCTTCGCCACCGCGTTGCTCTAGCGTATCTTACTCGGGTGTTCCCTCTCGAGTTACTCCTAGAGAAGGTTCGGGAGCTGCTCCCTCCGGGTGCGGTGCTCCGCCCCGTACAACCGGAGAGAGACGTGGCTTCGCTCGTCGAACTCGTGAATGCAGATGCGGCGCATGTGGGGAATCCGATCCGTGAATCGATTGGAAGCATGCGCGAAGAGATCACGGGGAGCGACGTTGATCTCCAGCACGACACACTGATTGCAGTGGCGCCAGACGGACGAGCGATTGGATGGGCTTTTGCCAATCGCGTGCCAGATCCCAAGAAGCCGCGCGTCTTCCTCTACGGTCGTGTCCACCCAACACATCAGGGGCGCGGGATCGGACGCGCACTCTTCCGTTGGAGCAGAGCCCGGGCCGAAGAGATCCTTGCCGGGCATCCGGGCGGATCGGTGCAGGTACAGAACTTTGAAGGTGATGCGCGCGCACGCCGACTCTGTGAGTCCGAAGGAGCGCGAGCGATTCGCTGGTTCGCTGAAATGGTGCACCGATTTTCAGAGACAAACGAGGGGGTCACGACTCCGCTGCCAGCCGGCCTGCGCGTTGTGCCGTTTGCATCGATTGACACCGAACAGATGCGGCTGCTCCATAACCACTGCTTCGCCGACCACTGGGGGTCGTCGAGTCTCACGGAGGCGGTGTGGCGCGAACGCCTCGACTCGGAGTCGGTGCGCATGTCCGCATCCGAAGCTGTGCTCGACGAGCGTGACGCGCCAGTCGCGTATCAGATCAGCGAGGAGTTCCCGCAAGATGTTGAGACGCTCGGCAACCTGCGCTGGCTTGCAACGCTCGGCGTCCATCGTGACTATCGTGGCAAAGGAATTGCAACGCACTTGATCCAGAGACATCTCTCACAGGCGCGACGCGAAGGGTTCGAGGGCTCAATGCTCGGCGTTGATGCTGACTCACTCACCGGCGCGAATGCACTTTATGAGCGCCTTGGCTACACGCGACTCCAAGGGTACGTGCGCTATATCTTCGGCGACGCCGAGTTCTCCTAGCGCGTTAGTCGCGCAGTGGCGTCTGCGAGACGGAGCGAGTGGCGGAGGCTTCGAGCGTCTCCGCTTGGCGTGCAAGGAGCCAGAGGAGGTCGGCCAAGCGGTTCAGATAGGCGAGCAGGTGATCTCCGGGTAGCAGGCCTTCGCGGCCGAGCGTGACGCACCAGCGCTCCGCGCGACGGATGATGGTGCGCGCAAGTTCAATGGCGGATGATGCCTTGCTGGAACCGGGGATGACGAAATCTTTCGGGAAGACGATCGCCGCCTCGGTGGTGGCGAGGAGCGCATTGATTCGCGCGAGCATCTTCGGCGAGACCTTGGTGCGCCCCTCTTCGAGGCGGCTCCATGCGTCTGGATTTGTGGCGAGCTCCGCGCCCACCACAAAGAGGTCACGCTGAATGGAGAGGATCGTCTCATCAAGCGCGGCAATCCCTGTGCCGCTCAACCCAATAAGTTCAGCGCGCGCCATGCCGAGCGCCGCGGTCGCTTCGTCAATGGTTCCATAGGCCTCGGTGCGCACATCATCTTTTGAGATGCGGTCGCCACCAAAGAGGAGTCCGGTGGTTCCTTCGTCGCCCTTCCCCGTTGCAACCTTGCTCGGCGGAAGCTTCAACTCTTCGTTCGCGGCGTCGCTGCTCACCAGGCGAGTCCGGCGTCTTTCGGATCCCAGCGCTCGGCGAGGAGTGTGACCTTGACTGGATGCTCAAGGACGGACTCCGCCGCCTCCTTCACTTGCGCCAACATGGAGCCGGCGTACGGACAGAACGGTGTGGTGAGGATCATCTTCACTTCAGACTCCGTCTCGCCAACGAGCACCTGGCGAATGAGCGCAAGCTCCACCACGTTCATCCCGATTTCGGGATCAACAACAGAGCGCAACGCGTCCAGGATTGCTAGTTCGGTTGCGCGCTTCTGCGCGTCGAAGGCGCTCGGTGCGGCGAGGGTCTCCTCTGTCATGCCAACACCTTAGACGAGTGCCGCTTCGGCAGGAGTGAGCCCCGGGCCCTGGAGCTGACCGTTCGCGTCGAAGAACTCTAGGTAGTGCTCGCGGTTCGCCACAGCAAACTCATACGCACGTGCGATGCCGACCACGCGCAGCTCTGGCATCTCGGTCATGAGGCGCTGAACGTCGTACCCGCTTGCACGAAGTTCAAGCAGCCGGCGCACGGTGAGTCGTGTGCCGTAGACGAACGGTTCGCCGTTCATCACGAGCGGATCGCTCTTCACCCACTTGATGGTCATCTCAGGCTCCCTTGTAGATGGCCTTGAGAATGCGGTTGCGCTTGCGCATATCGCCACCGAGTCGGCGGTGCCACTTCAACACGGCAATCCCTTCGCTCAGCACCGCGTCCGCAAACGCCGCTGCGTCGCCAGTGATGGTGGCCGCAACGGCAACGCGCAGCCCTTCATAGAGATCAGTCACGTCATCCATAGAGATGCGCCGGCGGCGCCACGTTGCGGTGGCGTGTTCCGTAAAGTTTTTCAGCGGCGCAACGCTCCCTGCACCCACGCTCTCGCAGAGCTTCTGCAGCACCACCTCCGCATCGCGCAGCAGGTGGCGCAGGCCGAGCTCGCCCACGCGCGCACGCAACTCTGGGTTGTGCTCAACGGCGGCGATGATGCCACGATCCGCCACCTCCCTCCATCGTGCGTTGATCTGCGCGGCGGCATCTGGGAAGCCCGCGCTCGTGTCCAGTGGTCGTGCGCCGTGCAGTGGGTGGCTCATGCCGTTAAGGGTAGCATTGCCCCATGGCACGGTTCGTCACAGTAACTCCCAACCCTGCGCTCGATCTCACGCTCGAGGTTGAGCACCTTGGGGTGGGCGAGGTCAACGTTGCATCGCTGTCACGATTCGAGTCCGGAGGGAAAGGGGCCAATGTGGCTCGGATGCTCGGACAACTTGGCGGCGATGTCACCGCCGTCGTCGCACTCCCGTCTGATGGAGGCGACTCTTGGATTGCAGGCTTCCCGCGCACCATTGACCTGCGCACGACGAGAGTGAGCGCGACCTTGCGAGCGAACGTGGCAATCACATCTTCAACGGGAACGACCACCAAGGTGAACATGCGGGGTGGTCCGATCAGTGCGCAAGAGGGTGATGCACTTCTTGACGCAATCTCAGGGGCCGGACGCGGGGCGGCGTGGATCGTCATCGGCGGAAGTCTCCCCTCCGGCATGGACCCCACGTGGATTCGCCGTGCCGTTGAGGTCGGTCACGGATGCGGCGCTCAGGTTGCGGTCGATTGCAGCGGCGAGGCGCTACGCGCGGCGGTGAGTTCGGGCGCTGACCTGGTGAAGCCGAACGGTGAAGAGGCGGCAGGGATCGTCGGCTTTGAGGTGCGTGATCGCTCGAGTGCCGAACGAGCGGCAGCGCAGTTGATGACGCTCGGCGCCGGCTCCGTCCTCTTGAGCCTTGGTGAATCTGGAGCCATCTACCAGCGTCAACGTGACGGAGCGGCGGCACATGCGCCGTCACCCCGTGCAGTGGTGCGAAGCACGGTAGGAGCCGGCGATGTGCTGCTTGCCAGTTTCCTCTACTCGCTCGCGCACGATGCGTCTCCAGAAGATGCGCTCGACGCTGCAGTCGGATGGGCGGCGGCGAAAGTGCAAGAGCCCGGCACGGCAATGCCGAGTCAGCCGCTGCGCGCCTAGTTCTCGCCTTTCGCCTAGCTCTCGCGTCTCAACGCAGCCCCTTCGCGACGCACGTCGCGAATCATGCGCTCGGTGATCTCGGTCGGACGCGTGATGGCGCCACCAACACAGACCGCGAGCGCACCAGCATGAAGTGCGGCCGCCACTTGGCTTGCGGTGCGGTAGCGCCCTTCGGCAATGGTTCGTTCAGAGCCAATCGCCGTTGCGATTTCGCGAACGAGTTCAATGTCCGGCTCTTCTGGCGTTGGTAGCGCGACATAGCCGGATAGTGTCGTCGCGGCGAAGGAGGCGCCGGCGCTCATCGCGGCCTCTGCCTCTGCCACGGTTGCAACGTCGGCGAGAATCGGCGCTGCTGTCTCGTTGATGATCGCAGTGATCAGTTCGTCACTCCGACCTTCGGGGTGTGGTCGCGATCACATCCGCACCTGCGCGGACCAGGGCGAGTGCATCTTCGAGCCGCGGAGTGATGCGTACATCGAACCCTGGGAGATCGCGTTTCCATAGACCGATGACTGGCACGGATACCTGCGCACGAATGGCGGCAACATCGTCTGGTGAGTTGGCACGGATGGCAACCGCACCGCCTTGTACAGCGGCCAACGCCATGCGCGCCATCATTGCAGACCCGTGGAGCGCCTCCCCTTCTAACGCCTGACAGGAGACGATCAGCCCACCGCGCAGCATCCGTTGCAGCGCTGCAGCCGTGAACCGAGGAGTCGCTCTCGCACTCATGGTGTGGACACCGTATCAAGTGCACTGATACCCGCACCAACAAGGACGGCGTTGGAGCCAAAGGTGGCGAGCGCGATGCGCGGGCTGACGCTCATGATCGGGGCGCGACGCTCGAGCTCTTTACTCACATGCGGTGCGTATCGCGACCATCGTGCAGAAAGGCCTCCGCCGATCACAATCACCTCAGGCGCGCAGGCGACCGCGAGGTTGGCGATGCCGAGGGCGGTGGCGCGAACAGCGCGACTCACGATCTCATCGGCACGCGGAGTGCCGCGATCTGCAAGATCAAAGATCTCCATCGCACTGAGCGCGCTGCCGCCAGTCTCATGATCTGAAGTGCCGCCGTCACGCCACACGCGCTCCATTGCGCCGCCGCCAGCGAACGACTCCCAGCATCCAGCGGCACCGCACATGCACGAGGGTCCGTCAAACGCAATGGTGGTGTGTCCAAACTCACCGTGCCCGCCAGACGCACCTGTTGTTGGTCGACCGTGGTGGAGCAGCGCGACACCGATCCCGGTCCCAATCGTCACCACCGCGCACGGATCCGCATCACGGCCCGCACCAATCCGCCCCTCCGCGATCGCTGCAGCGTCGGCATCGTTGAGTAGCGCGCCGAGCGGAATTGAGAGCCGTTCGGCGAGTTGCGCTGGAAGGTCGCTTCCACCCCAACCAGGAAGCACTGTGTCGATCGCGCCGAGGCGCTCGGCGCGCTGATCGTGTCGGCCCGTTGCGCCAACGCCGAGCACCTCCACACGCCAACCACCGCGCTCCGCCTCCCGCGCGGCCTTCTCAAGTTCTTCGTGCGCCCACGTAACGGCATCGCGAGGAGAGATGTCGCGGGATGAGCGTGATGCGAACCCAGAGAGCTCCCCATCTGGACGCACGATCGCGACGGAGATCTTGGTGCCCCCGATATCAACCGCTGCAGCGGCGGGACCGCCTCCGACCCCTGATTGCGTCACTGGCCTAGAGCTGAATCACGCGACCGGTGGCAATGGATTCGAGCGCTGCGTCAACGATCGCTCCGGCGGCAAGCCCATCGGCTCCAGTGATCGGTGATGGCGCACCCGCCAACACGCGGTCGACGAAGTCACGATCTTCGGCGATCAACGGGCTCGCCATGTATGGATAGCTCGTTCCGCTACGCCCATGGATGGCAATGCCCTGCTCCATCATCGAAAGATTGAGACTGCCATCGCGACCGGTGAGATCGAGCCGGAAGTCGAATCCGGCAGGGTGCGTCGTCGGGAGGTACCAACCCGCCTGAACACACGCGATCGCCCCCTTCTTGAAGGTGAGGGTGGTGAACGTCTCGTGCTCAACGTTGTGCGCAAGTGGTGCCGAGGTTGCACTCACGCAGTGAACCGAGGCCACCTCATCGCCCATGACCCAACGCAGCGCATCGAAGTCATGCACGCCGAGGAAGTGAAGGACGCCAACGCGACCCGCAATTCGATCCGTCTGCGTGACAACGTTCACCCTACGCGCGAAGGCGCTGACGATGGTGCCGAGCTCACCGCTCTCCACCGCCTGGCGCGCGCGAAGATACTGCGGGAAGTAGCGAACGGTGAAGCCGACCATCAGAAACACCTTCGCCGCGTCGGCGGCACGGACGATCGCTCGGGCATCCTCCGCGTCGACCGCGAGTGGCTTCTCTACGAGCATCGCCTTCCCTGCCGCTGCGGCAGCCTCTGCCGCAGCTCGGTGTAGATGATCTGGAAGCGCAATGATCACAGCGTCAAGATCTGGGTGCGCAAGAAGCTCGTCTGCAGTGGCGTAGGCTTTGGCGCCGTACGTTGCCGCAACTGTTGCGGCAACGTCGCTACGAAGATCTGCAACGGCAACCAGCGCCGCTTGCGGCAGCGTCGCAATGCTCGCGCAGTGCGCACCACCGATCTCCCCCAGACCGATCACCCCGACTAGAAGTCGCTCCATGCTGCTGCTCCTCTCTACTTGCTACGGCGTCCCAATGTTTCTTTCAGCGCTCCATGTGACGCGCATCATCAATCCGCACAACTTGCCACGAACCTCCGACAAGCGCGAGTTCTGTCACTGACGTGTTTCTCAGCGAGACGCCGATCGCGCGTTCAATGGTGTACTCATCAGTCATGCTCAGCATCATACGGATAAAGTCGCCGTGCGTGACGAGCATGGTGCGCACACGTCTTGGCGCGTTCGCCGGATCGCGCAGCGCTTCCTGAATCGAACCAACGAGTGCTGACGCGCGCGTGCGCACCTCTAACAAGCTCTCTCCACCACTCGGTGCGTACTCCCAGTACGGCACCCCAGCCTCGGCGACTGCCTGATGCAGTTCCGACGCCGGACGTCCGTCCAGTTCGCCAACATGCCACTCGCGCGCTGCTGGTGTAGGTTCCGGTGCCAAGGCGAGCGAACGTGAAATGATGTCGGCCGTCTCCGCGGCACGGCGAAGATCGCTTGCGAGCAGCGAGGTCGGTCGCTCATCTGCGCTGAGGCTCGCGAGGTGCGCGGCCAGCTGCTCCGCCGCTCTCCTTCCCGCTGGCGTCAGCGCGCCGTGGCTCTGTCCTTGAAGGAGTCCTGCAACGTTCGCCTCACTCTCTCCGTGTCGGACGAGAAGGAGGCGCGCCTCAGCGGCCACGGAGTGCGAGTTCGGTCTCTTCCCAGAGCGCCGCGATGACCGCGTCCACGACACCGTCACGTGCTCCGAACATCAACTTCTGGCCGATCGCGTTGAGGGGGAAGGCGTACAGTTCGCAGTTCACCTTCCCTGATGCTGCGGTGATCTGCACCTCAACCCAGCTGCGATCGCCGAGGATCTTTCCCCGCATCTTCTTGTCGAACTGCGCCTCCACCCGGCCGCCCTTCGTATCGAGAAGCTTGATCTGCGCGCCGAGCGTCTTCGCACCTGCGGCGATCGCCTCCGCCACGTCGGCCACGCTCCCCTTGAACGCGTGCTGCGCGTACTGGTCGAATGGTCCTTCGAGATCGCCGCCAGGTCGTGCCACCTCAGTTACCGCACCTTTTCGTCCTGTGCCGCTTCACCGTAGTTGCGCACGCTCCCACCGAAGTTGACCCAGATGTATCCGATCAGTACGCCGAGGAGCGTAGTGAAGAGAACGAGCACCACAGGCCCCGCAGCGTTGAGCACGTAGTGCCGGCCTTCGAGGGAGAGGAGGGCGAAAAAGTAGAGTGCGAACGAACGGAGCGTCTCGCGTCCGAGATTGGCCCGCGTTACTGTCTTTCGCGCAAGTCGAAGCGCGACGGTGACCAGCGTCGCCACCACAATCAACCCAAAGACGAATCCAAGATCTGGTTCGCGACTCGGACGGAAGAAGATGCCCATATAGAGGCCGATCGCCCCGCCAACGACAACGCCGCGTTGCGTTGAATAGATTGGATTGCGTGACGTTTCGCGTCGCTTGTTCATCGTGACACCCCCATTGCACTGAAGAGTGCATGCTCCGCTTCAAGGTTCCAGATCTTTGATGCTCCCATGGCCGCTCCAACTGCGGGGTAACGTACGAGGAGTTCGTCGACTGACTGCAGAGGGAGTCCAACGAGTTGCGGGAAGATCGCGATCTTCCCTGGGAAGCGACCCTCCTTGAGCGCAACGAGGCCCTCTGCTGCCGTCTCGATTCCACCAACCGCCGCAACGGATCGCCCTGGCGAGAGCTGCCCCTGCCGCGCGCGATTCACGATGCCGATCTGATCATCAAGGCTCGAGCCTGACGTCCCCGTGTACTGCCGAGCCGATGTTGCAACTGGCGCAATGTCGACGCGCGTCATGGTGCCGATCTTGGCGCCGGCAAAGATCACCAGCATGCCATCAGGGCGCATCAGTGTTGCGGCGTCCTCAATGACGGTTGGCGCCGCCACACAGACCACCACATCGTCAGCGCCGTCCGCGCAACCGAGCGCCGCGAGTGCACTGCGAACCGGCGCGGAGTGATCTGACTCAACGACAACCAGGGTCTTGCCGTGCGTTGCAGCGAGTGGCGCGAAGCGTTCTCGAAGCACCTCCAAGCGCTCGCGACTTACATCGACACCAACGACGTGGCGCGGGCCGCCGTGCATTTCGATCGCGCGCTGCACGTGCATCTGCCCCATGGGGCCACCCGCGCCGATCACAACCGCGCTGCCGCCGGTTCGGAGCTCTGCGCGATTTCGTGCCTCGCCGTATGCCTCTCCAAGGTCAAGACGCTCGGTTCCAAGGATCGCAATGTAGTCATAGTGGACACGGCCCGCATCGATTGCGACGTTCAGCGCGCCATCAACGCGGCCAACAAGATTGAAGGTGCCGCGGAAGGCGACTGCGCCAAGCAGCGCAGCCAACCGCTGGGGATCACGCTCACCGATGCTGATCACGTCATCAAATCCGCCGCCTCGCTCGCTCACAAACCCTGGGAGCGCTTCGGTCTCGATCGCAGGGAGCCGCGTGATCACGCAGTCAGGACGCGCTCGTTGCGTCACCTGCGCCGCCAACGAATCGGAGGCACCGACGATGACGATCTCGCGCGGCGACGCGGCGCCGTGCGTCCATGACACATCGCCAGTGAACCCTGCAGCGACAGCGATCAGCGCGCGACCGCCATCAAGTGGATCCAATCGGCGCCGCTGCGTGTACGCCGCATCAACGCATGCCCACGGCTCCGTCAGTGCCGCGGCGGCGGCGCTAAAGTCGTCGTCGATCGGAATCAAGTAGGTGCCCTCGGCGCTTTCAATCATCTCAGGGCCCATAAGGTGGTACTGCGTCAGCGCACCCGAAATGACATATCCATACGCGGTGCTCTTCCCTTTGACGTACACGTCTGGCTGCACGGCGTAGCGGCTTCCAACTGCGTAGCGCCCTGCAAGGTTGCTGCCCGCGGCGATCACGGTGACCGAGGCCTCGTGCCCGAGTCGCGTGGGGTTCGAGCGCAAGTCTCGACCGAGCAGTTTCGGATGCTGATCTCCGGCGGCAAGCACCTTGAGGTCGCTAAAGCAGAGTGAGACGCAGTCGACGCGCACCAGGAGTTCGTTCGGGCCCGGGGCCGCCACCGCGAGCTCCTCCGGGCGACCCTCCTTGCCGAGGTTCTCAAAGCCAGACCCGTATAGGTTCCAGCCGAGCGATGCTGTTGGAAGTTCGTGGCTGCTCATGCTCTCCCCATCTTCTCGCACCGCGCGCCGTGCCGCTTCATGCGGCCTCCCGAGGATCGAGGATGCGCACCACCTCTTCCGGATCGTCCGTCTTGAGCAGCGTCGCGAGGGCGACTTCGTCGTCGAGGACCTCCGCGAGCGCAGAGAGCACGTTGAGGTGCTCTTCAGCAGTCGCCGCGATGCCGCAGACGATGCGTACTTGATCGCCCGCGTCGTTCCAGACCACTGGCTGCTGGAGTCGGACCACGGAGACTCCCGCCGCGCGCACGGTCGCCATGTCTGGCTCAAGTCCATGCGGGATCGCGATGCCCTTGCCGACAAAGGTGCTCATGATCTCCTCACGAGCGAGCATCCCGTCGACGTACGAGGCTGGCACACACCCATCTGCCACAAGGAGCTCACCTGCGCCACGAATCGCTGCGCTGCGGTCTGCCGCTGGGTGATCAAGTGCAACGCGCGAAGTGAGGATGATTCCAGGCATGCTGCCCCTTCCGCGGATCGCGCTCGACTAGCTGGACGAGATGGTCTTGCCCGCGGCAATGTCTGCAACGAGCTTTGCCAGCACCGGGTCGTTCAAGAAGTACTTGAACGTCACAATGACCGCCGACTTCGCGCGCTTCTTTACCGATGCCTCAAACGCTTCGTGGCAGACAATGAACGTTGCATCTTCGTCGACGCGGCTCGCGGCAGAGTGATACACCTCAATACCGTCGACCTTGAGCTTTCGGAGCTCTTTCTTGATCCAGTTCACCGTCATGAGGCTTGATCCAATTCCCGCCTCGCAGACAACGACGATCTCTTCGATCGACTTCGCCTTTATGGACTTTGCCATCACATCACCTCACTCAGCTTCTCTCTTGAACACTTAACCAAAAATGCGTGAGCGGCGGAGCCTGGGGCCACTCGGCTCCCGACTCCGCCGCTCGTTAGCTACGAAACGTGCGTCGCTTAGGCGAGACCCGGGATCCCCGACTTCCCTGCCTTTGCGAGTGCCTTCGGCTGCTTCACCGGAATCGCACGAAGGATCGCCGATCCTACGAGGAACGAGGCGATAGCTCCCAGTGCCACTCCGCCAAGTACCTGCACGTGCCACCCTTGAGGGATCACGGCGAGGTAGGCGAAGATCGATCCTGGCGAAGGTGTTGCCACAAGGCCAGCGTCCGTCACCATGAACCAGGTGTCGGCCGTCATACCGCCCGCAAGGAGCGCGCCCAACATGATTGGGTGCGCAAGAACGTACGGGAAGTAGATCTCATGGATTCCACCGAAGAAGTGGATGATGATTGATCCTGGCGCGGAATCCTTCATGAACCCCTTGCCAACGAACCAATATGCGAGCAACAGGCCGAGGCCTGGGCCTGGATTGGTCTCGAGCAGGAAGTGAATCGCGCGTCCGCTCTCAGCAGCAGCTGCCGCTCCAAGCGGTGCGAGCACTCCCAAGTTCAGCGCGTTGTTCAAGAAGAGCACCTTCGCTGGCTCAACGATGAGCGCTGCGAGTGGGAGAAGTCCCGCGTCAACGAGACCGCTCACCGCAGCACCGAATGCATTGCTGACCGCTTCCACGGCCGGCCCGATCGCGGTCTGCGCGACCAACGTGATGATGAGTCCCAAGATTCCGAGTGCAAAGTTGTTGACGAGCAACTCGAATCCGACTGGAACTCGAGGAGCAAGAACGTCATCCAACTTCTTGAGCAGCCATGCGGCCGTTGGCCCCATGATCATGCCGCCCAAGAACTGTGGAATTGACGATCCAACAACCACACCCATCGTGGCAACGGCGCCGATCACGCCTCCGCGGTGTCCGTAGATGACGGATCCACCCGTGTAGCCGATCAAGATCGGAAGCAGGTTGACAATGATTGGACCGACCAACTTGGAGTAGGTCTCATTTGGCAACCAGCCCGTTGGAATGAATAGGGCCGTGATGAGCCCCCAGGCGATAAACGCCCCGATGTTCGGCACGACCATGGAGGCAAGGAAGCCTCCATAGCTCTGTACCCTCTCTCGTAGTGCCATGCTGCAACTACCTCCCTGTCATATGACTGAACCCTGGCTGCCACATAGCAGCTCTCCAGTCGCGGTCAGGGTAGACGGAAAAAAGGGGAATTCAAGCCCTAATCTCATTTTTACGGAGGGGGTCCGCTCGGCCTCCCAGGTGCTCGACTCGTGCTCAAACAAGGGCCCGCGAGACGAGGTTGCGGGGCAACTGACCTCGGCTACCAGAGATCCGTGCGGTCGCTCTTCTGGGGGGTGCTCTTTCGGTTGAGGGCGTGATCCTTATGCTCCGCCGCCTCCTTGCGGGCCGCCTCAATGGCGGACTGCAGCGCGCTCGCGCCACCCACAAGACCGTGCGGCGCTTCGTGCAGATGGTCTGGGAGCCCGCTCTTTTCAGACTCTGCGCGGGGGCGCGTCTCACCGAGGAAGGGCATCCCGAGCCGTTCTACCGCATCAAGTGAGGCGCGCATCACGGCACCCTTTGCGCTCACCACGCTGCG
The DNA here is from genome assembly GCA_041177405.1 of Chloroflexota bacterium. Taxonomy (GTDB): domain Bacteria; phylum Chloroflexota; class Limnocylindria; order Limnocylindrales; family Limnocylindraceae; genus Limnocylindrus. The sequence goes on from JBEDBF010000029.1 coordinate 16,611, forward strand.
AATCTCTTGCGCCTCTTCGTCGGCGCTGATCTCGCGACCGCGCAGCGGTTGCGCGATGCGACCCACCTCGAGCCAGGCCAGGTGGTACCGATCCATGGAGCCCCACGCCTCAGAGAGGAGTGCGTCGCTCGCGGCGAGCCAGGTGTTCAGCGCGGCGCGCGACGGCGAACGGTCAATGCGATCCCCCTCTTCGAGGAGGCGACGCGTCTGTGAGATGAGATCGTCGCGCTTCATGTCAGCAGTTCAGCGGTCGCCAGCGACGCGGTCGGTGCGCGCGAACTGATCGAGTTCGGCGCGGCAGGCGGCCTCCGCCTTCTCAACCTGACGTTGCAGCCAGCCGCTCATGCGTGACGAGTCTTCGAGGTGGAGCAGCGTGCCGTTCGGTGAATCGCTCAGCGTGAAGCCGGTGGTGGTGCGAAAGTCAGAGAACCAGTTCGACTGCAGTTGCAGCAGCTCGTCGGCGACAACGCGCGTCTCAAAGAGCCAGTCGGTGTGTGCGGCGTTCAACGCATCCGCAACCGCGGCCACGCGCTCACCAAAGCCGCGCGGACGCGCAAGCAAGAGCGCCGCGACACGCACGGCGGTAAATGGCGAACGCGCCTCCGCGATCACTGGCGGCCACGGAAGGTGAGGAGTGTCACTCATAGGTGGAGTATCCCACTCAGGAGGAGAGTTAGAGCAGCTCTCCGTGTGCGGCGGCGGTCGGCTCGCCCTCCTTTGGGCGCTCCTCGGTGCCAGATGGAAGATCTTGCGCCGCGGCGCTCGCCTGCAACACCTTCAGCGGTGCGCCTGCGCTTCCTTCAATGGCGCCGCCGATGCCGAGCGGCTGCCACTTGGATGGATCCTGCAGTCGGTGCGCTTCCGTGTTGCCGCGCGAGTGAATCTCGGCGTGGCCCTTCGGCTCAATCCACATCTCGTGACCAGCGAGAAGTCCGAAGACGCCCTCCTGTCCTGGCTCTGGTCGCGCGCCGCGGCAGTCGGCGCACTTGGACGCGTCGTGGCGTGTGTAGTGCTCCGGCTCTTCGTACGTGCTGATGTAGCCCTCGTAGTTGCGCAGCACCACCTTGTGGTCGCTGTACGAGATCAGATAGTTCGGCATCACGGGGATCTTGCCGCCACCACCCGGTGAGTCGATCACGTAGGTTGGCACCGCATAACCCGATGTGTGACCGCGCAGACCCTCGATGATCTCAAGCCCCTTCCCAACTGGGGTGCGGAAGTGCCCAGAACCTTCAACAAGGTCGCACTGATAGATGTAGTACGGGCGGATGCGATTCTCCACGAGCTTGTGCACCAGCTTGCGCATGATGTGCACGCAGTCGTTGACGCCCGCAAGGAGCACCGACTGATTGCCAACCGGAATTCCCGCGCGCGTCAGCTTGTCAACGGCGCGTGAAACTTCTGGCGTGATCTCCTGCGCGTGATTGAAGTGCAGGTTCATCCAGAGCGGGTGGTACTTGGCGAGCATCTCGCAGAGTTCATCGTCGATGCGCTGCGGCATGAAGACAGGAACGCGCGAGCCGATGCGAATGATCTCAATGTGCGGGATCTCGCGCAGGCCGCGCAGGATCTTCTCAAAGAGTTTCGGCGCAAGGGTGAGGCCGTCGCCACCGCTGATCAACACGTCGCGCACCTGCGGCGTGCGGCGCAGATAGTCGAGCTGCGCTTCGTGATCCTTGGAGTTGAAGTTCTGCGTTGGATCGCCGACGATGCGCGAGCGCGTGCAGTAGCGGCAGTACGAGGCGCACTGCGTGGTGACGAGCATCAGCACGCGATCTGGATAGCGATGCACAAGGCCCGGCACTGGCGAGTGTCGATCTTCGCCGAGCGAGTCTTCCATCATTGCGGTGAACGCCTGCTGCTCCGAGCCGACCGGAATCACCTGTCGTCGAATTGGATCGTTCGGATCCTTCGGATCGATGAGGCTGATGAAGTACGGCGTGATATCTACGCGGAACTTTCCATCGGCGGAGAGTCCTTCGCGCTCGTCATCTGTTAGCTCAAGGATCTCGCCGATCTCTTCCTTCAAGGGTGTTGACACGGTTTGAGAGCTGCCAGCGCCAGTCGTCCCACTGTTCGTTCGGCACGTCCTTCCACTTTGGAGCGCGACGGCTGCGAAGCGGCAGTCCGTCAGGGCCGAGCGCCTTGGCGGGATCGCGCGGATTCACCCATGCGGCATCAGCGGCTGCGGCTGCAGCGGCGTTGCTCTTCAGGATCTCCGTTGCGTCCATCTCGTTCCCCCTCGCGGGTAGCCCAGGCCACGCCTGGTTGGATAGGGAGTATCCATCATGAATCAGGCTTTGGGTAGCCCTTGGGGCAAAAACTAGTGCTCTAGGCGAGCGTGAGCGCGCCAGATACGAGGCTAAAACGTGCGGAGAGCGCACCGATCAACTCGCCGTCCGCCTCGATCCCGATCGGGCGCGGCGTAGCCCCACCGAGCGGCAGTGCCTCTATGACAGCGCCGCGCGAGTGCGTAACCTGCGGATGCGTGTAGTGCGTCCCCTTATAGAGGCGCGGCAGGCTGATCAGGAAGTCGCGACGGGCGAGGTCGCCGAAGCGCACCACTTCAAGGAGCCCATCGTCAAGGCGAGCGGTTGGCGCTACGTGCATGCCGCCACCAAACCAGCCGCCGTTCGCAATCGCAACCGCCGCGGTTGGTCCGCGTTGCGCCGCCTGTAGATCCACGCGGATCTCGGTTTCATCTGGTGCATAGCGAGCGCCCGCACGCACAGTCGCAAGCCCAAATGCGAGCGCACCAGCGCGTCGCTTCAGTTGCGGATACTCCTCGAGCGCATGTGCGATCTGCGCGCTGATGCCGAATGAGGCTACGTTTAAGAAGAGTCGCTCGCGACCATCTGGAAACTGCACGCGCCCAACATCTACGCGTCGTGCCGCAGCACCGCGAGCCAGCGCACGCGCCGCTGCTACCGGATCACGCGCAATGCCCGCCGATCGCGCGTAGTCGCGCACGCGGCTGAGCGCATCAACTCCGCCTGCTGCGTACGCCCCGTTCACCGCTTGGCTACACGAACCGTCTCCACCGAGCACCGCGATGCGCGTCACTCCAGCGCGCACGGCATCCGCAGCGGCGCGTTCAGCGGGACGGGCCTCACCGGGTTGCGTCACGTGCACATCGAACGGTTGCAGCGGCGCCAGCTCTTCAAGGACGCGATCGAGTGCGCGCGCAGCACGACCGCCGCCTGCGGCGGGATTGACGATCAGGAGCGTGCGGTGCGAGATGTGCGCGCTCCCTATCGTGCGAGGAGGAAGCCGCGACCGATCGGGTCACGCTCGTCAAGAACATAGCGAGCGCTGCCGGTCATGTGCGCGCTGCCGCGCACCTCGGGGATGACCGCGTCCCGATTCGCCCAGCGTTCGCTGCGCACCACGCGACCGTGGAAGAGCGAGTCGCGACCGAGGATCGATTCAACGGCAATCTCGTGGCCAACTCCGACGAGTCCGCGCGCATGCAACACGGCGAGGCGTGCTGAGACACCGGAGCCGGTCGGTGAGCGATCCACCTCCCCTTCAGCGAACACGCAGAGGTTGCGCGAGTGGTGCGATGCGTCTTCAGGGGTACCGTCGATGATCGTGCCGTAGAGGAATGAGAGATCGTCTGACTCAGGATGCTTCACGCCGAGCGCGGCGGCGAGTGCGCCGCCCTCACGAAGTGCGGCGCGGCCCGCATCTGTGATCGCGCGGCCGGCGGCGGCGATCTGCGCCGCGTTTGCGGCGCTCATCTCCAGTCCGAGTGCCGCGGCGCTGACAAGCGCGTAGAACGCGCCACCGTAGCCAACGTCGACGATGACACGACCGAGACCAGGAACGTCGAGGGGTACGTCGAGTGCAGCGGCAAACGACGGCACGTTCTCAAAGCGCACTTCGCGCACCCGCGGCGTGCGACCCGACGCCTGCGCCGCAGCGTGCTCCGCTGTATCCACGAGCGCCGTGGCGCGCACCAGACCACACGGTGCGTCAATGCCGATCGGCGTCTCCAGACCAACGCATGGAATCGCACCCGTTTCAATCAGTGCGGTGGCGAGTGCGATGGTGCCGTGCCCACACATCGTGGAGTAGCCCTCGTTATGCATGAAGAGCACGCCTACCTGTGCGTCGGCGTGATCCGGTGGGACCAGGATGCCGCCGTACATATCCGCATGGCCGCGCGGCTCCCACATCAGCAGCTTGCGTAGATCGTCGTGCTGTTCAAGTGCCGCACGCCGACGTTCCAGGATGGTGCGCCCGGGAAGCTCTGGATAACCAGCCACCACGATGCGGAACGGCTCACCGCCGGTGTGATAGTCGAGCACGTCGATCGCACGACCGCTCGCCGCGGGTGGCGCGTTCGGGTTCAATCGGAGCGGCTCTGGACTCATCGTGGCAGCAGCGTACCGACTCCGCGTTCCAGCGCGCGTTCCAGGAGCAGATCGGCGAGCGCAAGATCGCAAGCGGCAATCCCGAGATGGTTGACGATCGTGACGGCACCCGGTTCAGGTGCGCGCGGTGCACCGATCTCTTCGTGGATTTCCGGCCAACCCTCGAGCTTCCCCGTCTCGCGCGTCGCGTTGAACTGCTCGGCGCTATCTGTCATCAGGCGCACTGGTCCATGCGCACGCAGCAGGGCAACGTGCTCGCCGCGCAGCGTGCTGTCGTAATCGATGACGATGATCGTCGCTCCAGATGCAAGCTCGTTCAGTGCAACGCTGCGTGGCGGTGTGCCGAATGCGGCGGCGGTTACCAGTATCTCTGCCCCGTGGAGCGCCTCCTCCAAACGCTCCGTCACACGATCCCCCGCGCGCAGTGGCAACTCCGAAGCGGATCGACGCGTGTAGAAGCTGACGCCTGCCTGCGGGTAGAGCGCGGCGAGCATGGCGCGATGCGAGTGCGCTTGTACACCGCCGCCAACGAGCGCAATGCGATTCGGCGAATACCCATCGCCGTGCACCGCGCGCAGGGCGGCTCCGCTCACCGCCGCCGTGCGCGCCGCCGTCAGCGCACCAGCAGAGACGAGACTGCGCACGCTTGTTGCCTGCTCCTCAACGATGAGCACACCTCCGATCGGCAGGCCGCCACCACCGCTGATCCACTTCGTCCCTACGATCCTGCCGCTTCTGCCGTTGATCGCCGCTGGCATCAGATGAACAAAGCGTCCGCTATCACTCGTCTCAATCGCACGTTTCGGCGGCTGATGCGCGCGCCGATCTGCAACCTGCGCCAGTGCCTCACTCACCACATCGATCTGTTCCGCGATCGGCGGAAGCAGCGCCGCAACATCGGATTCACTGAGATAGCGCAGAGGTGCGCTCATCTGTTGCACGCCTCTGCGAGTCTCCAACTGAGTCGTGTCACGATTCAGCTGAGGACGGCGAACCAGCGGCCCTCTGGATCGGAGAAGGCGAACGCGCGCGGTCCACGCTCCGAACTGATCTCCGTCGCCTGCACGCGCGGCGTTGGTGGCGCGCGTGCGGCATCCAAGTCTGGGACGTGGAACGCGGCGGATGGTGTGGCGAGGTCGAGGCCGTCTGGGTTCTCGCGCATCAGCGCCAGTGGCACGAGATCAAACGAGAAGTCTTGGTTTGCAAATCCAACCTTGACCACTTGAAACGCGCCAGCCTGCGTGCGAGCGCGCTCCACCATGCCTACCTTCTCTACCCAGAATCGGACGCAGTCCTCCACGTCGCTCACATAGAGCACAACGAAGCCCACCTTCATCTGGAGATCAGACATTGAAGCGGAACTCCACCACGTCGCCGTCGCGCATGATGTACTCCTTCCCCTCCATGCGCACCTTCCCCGCCGCCTTGGCGGCGCTCATGGAGCCGGCGGCAATCAGATCATCAAACGAGACGATCTCGGCCTTGATGAATCCGCGCTGGAAGTCGGTGTGGATGACGCCCGCCGCCTGTGGTGCAGTCCAA
>JBEDBF010000030.1:0-17339 GCA_041177405.1 Chloroflexota bacterium
ACTGGGTCAGCTCCAAGGAGGAGCCGCTCAGCGAGCGGATCCTCAACGAGTGATTGGATGGTGCGGCGAAGCGGACGTGCACCATAGGTCACGTCGTACCCCACCTTGATCAGATGATCCTTCGCTGCGTCCGTGATGCTGAGCTCGTGACCCTGCTCGCGCAGCTGGCTGACGATGCGCTTCACGAGGAGGTCAACGATGCGACGCATCTCCTCTTGGCTCAGTGGCCGGAAGACGATGCTCGCATCAACTCGATTCAGGAATTCAGGACGGAACGCCTTCTTCAACTCCTCATTGACCTTTGCGCTGATCAGGCCGTACTCTTCCTCTGCGCGTGCATCTACCCCTTCACCTCGCGCGCGGAATCCGAGCGAGGACGGCGTCTGGATCTGTCGCGCACCAAGGTTGGAGGTCATGATCAAGATCACGTTGCGGAAGTCGACGCGACGCCCCTTTGCGTCTGTCAACTGGCCGTCCTCCAAGATCTGCAACAGGATGTTGAAGACCTCGCTGTGTGCCTTCTCAATCTCGTCAAGCAGCACCACCGCGTAGGGTCGACGTCGAATCGCCTCAGTGAGCTGCCCACCGTCGTCAAAGCCGACGTAGCCTGGGGGCGCGCCAACGAGTCGACTGGTGTTGTGGCGCTCCATGAACTCACTCATATCGATCTTGATCAGCGCATCTTCCGTGCCGAACATGAACTCGGCGAGCGCCTTGGCGAGCTCTGTCTTCCCGACACCGGTCGGGCCGAGGAAGAGGAAGCTCCCGATCGGTCGCTTCGGATCCTTCAACCCTGCGCGCGCGCGTCGAACAGCGCGGCTCAGCGTGCCAATCGCCTGCTCTTGACCGATCACGCGACTCCCAATGACCTCTTCCATCTTGAGAAGTCGGGCCGTCTCCGCCTCCGCGAGTCGCATCACGGGGATCCCCGTCCACATTGCAACCACGGCGGCGACCTCCTCGTCGCTCACTTCAGGGCGGTCATCTGGTCGGTTCGCAACCTGCGGCGCAACCAGCGCGCTCCCCGTGTCTGCTGTTGCACTCGGAACCGATGCGGCGGCTCGTGACGCCGCATCGATGATTGGCGCTTGAACCGCCGCAACGGAGGCTCCTGGGGCCGGTAGCGCGATGATGCTCGGCGCCGTCTCACCTGTGGCAGTGGCTGTGGACTCAGCCGCAGCGTTCGATCCCGCTGGTGCAGAGAGTGACGCGCTTGGGGCGATCGCCCCCGTCAGGCTTGCGCGCCACTTCCGATCAAGCGCGTCAATGCGACCCTTGAGTCCATCAAGCTGACTGCGCAGCGTGCCAGCGCGGTCGAACGTGCCGGCTGCAACCGCTGCCTGATGATCGCGCTCAAGGTCATCCGCCTCGCGACGCGCCGCGCGCAGCTCGGGTGGTGGCGATGCGTGACGCAACATGACGCGGCTTGACGCCTCATCAATGACGTCAATCGCCTTGTCTGGGAGCTGGCGATCGTTGATGTAGCGGATGGAGAGGTCAACAGCAGCGAGCAGCGCCTCATCCGTGATCCGCACCTTATGGTGCGCCTCATACCGCGGTCGCAAACCCTTGAGAATCTCAAAGGTCTCTTCTTGGGTTGGCTCAGCAACGATCACCTGCGCAAAGCGTCGCTCAAGGGCGGGATCCTTCTCCACATGCTTTCGGTACTCGTCAAGCGTGGTCGCACCAATGCACTGGATCTCGCCGCGCGCGAGCGGTGGCTTCAAGATGTTTGCGGCATCAATCGCGCCCTCTGCCGCCCCTGCGCCAACGAGCGTATGAAGCTCATCAACAAAGAGGATCGCGTCTCGTGAAGCGCGCAGCTCTTCGAGGACCTTCTTCAGGCGCTCTTCAAACTCGCCGCGATACTTCGTTCCCGCAACGAGCGAACCCATGTCGAGGGTGACCACGCGCTTATCCAGGAGCGGTGCTGGAACATCGCCCTTTACGATGCGCTGCGCAAGTCCCTCGGCGATGGCGGTCTTGCCAACGCCGGGTTCGCCAATCAGCGCCGGATTGTTCTTCGTGCGACGAGCGAGGATTTGAATGACCCGCTCAATCTCACGCTCACGTCCTATGACCGGATCGAGCCGACCCGCTCGTGCGGCTTCGGTGAGATCAATGCCGAGCGCATCAAGGGTTGGTGTCTTGGAGCCGCCGCTGCGACGCTCAGCCTGAGGCGATGCCGGGGCGGACGACTGGCTGAGGACACGCACCACTTCGTGGCGCACCTTATCGAGGCTGACCCCGAGTGACTCAAGGACGCCAGACGCGATCCCCCCCTCCTCGCGGACAAGGCCGAGCAGGAGGTGCTCAGTGCCGATGTAGTTGTGCCCGAGTCGACGTGCCTCGTCAATGGCGAGCTCGATTACCTTCTTGGCGCGCGGGGTGAGCCCAATCTCACCGAGCACGGGACGCTCGCCACGGCCGATGATGAACTCCACCGCCTGGCGCACCTTTGCCAACTCGACGTTCAGGTTCTCAAGGACCTTCGCCGCCACGCCTTCCCCTTCGCGCACGAGGCCGAGGAGGAGGTGCTCAGTGCCGATGTAGTTGTGGTTGAAGCGCTGCGCCTCATCTTGGGCGAGCGTCAGCACCTTCCTGGCGCGGTCCGTAAAACGATCGAAGCGGTCAGCCGTGGCCATGCGCTCCTCCGATCTCCGCGCGAGTGCGCCATCCGCAGCGCTTCAGCACGGATGTGAAGTCTACCACCGCCCGATCACGAGGAGACTGAGCGTGGTGCGGCGCAGGGCGCCGCTGCCTCAGCGGGTGCTGCGGCGGGTGTCTCAGCGGAGGCGTCCGCTCCTGATGCCTCAGCGGCTGGCGCCTCTCCGGCAACAGCACCACTCTCCGCCATCTTGTCGCGGATCCCGGCAAAGGCGGCAGCGAGCGTGAGATCGAGACCCCCCTCTGGCTCTTGGATCGCGCCCTCCATCGAGAAGCCGCGCTCAGGTCGCGCTCGTCGGGTCTCCTTCTTGGGCTGCTCGGCCGGAGTTTCACGCACTGGCGTCTCCTCCGCCTGCTTGAGGCTGAGGCCGAGTCGGTGCCGCTCGGAGTCGAGGCTGATCACCTTCAACTTGAGCGTCTGCTCGTCCTTCACCACGTCGCCGGGGTGCAGCACTCGATTATGCGAAAGCTCGCTGATATGGATGAGTCCCTCAAGTCCGTCTCGGACGCGCACAAATGCGCCGAAGTTGACGAGCTTGGTGATCGTCCCTTCCACAAAATCGCCGATCTTGATGTCCGCGATCGCTGCGTGCCAAGGATCTGGCTGCAACTTTCGAATCGAGAGGCTGATGCGTCCGCGCTCCGTGTTGATGTCGATGACTTCGGCATCAATCGAATCGCCCACCTTGTAGTCCGCCTCAGGGTTTGCAACCTTTGACCAGCTGATCTCACTCTTATGAATGAGGCCGTCAATGCCGCCAAGGTCAATGAAGAGCCCGAACGGCGCAATCGAGCGAACGCTGCCGCTCACCTTCTGTCCAACAGAGAGGGTGCTGAAGAGCTCGTCACGCTTCTCGCGTCGCTCCTCGTAGTGCGCAACCTTCTCCGAGAGGATCAGGCGGTTCCCCTTGCGGTTCACCTCAAGGATCTTCATGCGCAGCTTGCGGCCCACATACGGCTGCAACTTCTCTGCGATCTCCTGGATGGCATCACGCGGCGCATCCCCAGCCGGTCGACGTGGGAAGTCCACGATCTGGCTGATCGGCACAAAGCCGCGAATGCCACAGTCAACGATGAGTCCGCCCTTGTTGTGATCAATGACGGTTGCCTCAATGATCGTCCCTGCGTCAAGCTGCTCCTGCATCGTGCGCCACTTGCGCTCAAGCCCGGCGCGCCGAATGGAGAGGACAACGTGCCCATCTTCCGATTCTGGCTGCATGACGTAGACGAGCACGGTGTCGCCGACGTTCAGGGCTGGGCCCTCTTCGCCGTTTCGACCATGAAGTTCGCGGCTTGAGACCACGCCTTCGCTCTTGCCACCGATGTCAACGAGCACTTCATCGGGATCAACGCGCACCACGATCCCGTCGAGCACGTCGCCCGACTTCAGGTTCTTAATCGGCGCGCCCGCGAACGCGAGCAGCTCCTCCATGGTGGTTGGCTCTGGGCCTGTCCAGATGCGCGCGGCTGGTGCCGGCGCTGCAGCGGGTGCCGACGCCTCTCGCGTCTCCACCGCTGGTGTGTTGCTCGCTTGCGTGGCGACCTGTGCCTCGCCGCCCTCGTCGGGGGCCTGCACCTTGACGCTCTTTCGCTTCGCTGGCGCTTTCGCCTTTCGTACGACCGCCTCACCGCCCTCGGCTGGGGTCTCGTTCAGGGACGTGTTCTCCTGGTTTTCAGTCACGTGTATTGGTACTCCTTCAAAACATATTCGCGTTCACGAGGAGACGCCACGCATGCAGAGCAGGTGGGGTGACCACGCGATCGCGTTTGGCGAGCCTACCATAGGCTCCGCCCCTACCCTCAGGGGAGCTGCAGCACCTGGCCCGGCTTGATCACGTACTCAGGTCCGGGGATGTTGTTGAGTTCAGCGAGCACCTTCCACTCTCCACATCCAATCGAGAGTGAGCAGGCGATCGAGTAAAGGCCATCACCCTGGCGGACTACATACGTCGCACCCGAGCCGGAACTCGGCGCAGGGGTCGCGGTTGCTGAGGGGGTCGGTGTCGCAGTCGGCGAAGGGGTTAGCGACGGCGACGCGGTTGGCGCGGCGGTCTGGGTCGGACTTTCGGTTGGCATCGCGCTCGCTGAGGCTTCGCTGCTGGGTAGAGGGCTCTCGCCCTCACCACTTCCAATGATGGACTGCACAACTGGAGAGATTGCGGTGATCACCGGTCCACCACCAACGATGAGCAGTGCAGCGAGTGCCGCCACCGCAGCGAGCCGCGCCCAAGGGCGACCTGGCCCGGGCGGCGCGTCGCCGATCGGCTGCTGCGGTGCGAGGGTGGTTGCAAGTGTGCCGAGCGCCGCCTCACGTGCGGCCCGGATCTCACAGTCAGCGCCAACGAGACAACGCCCTTCACGAATCTTGTTGGGAAGGTCTGGTCGAGCCGCATCTGCGCCGCAGCGACTGAGGCGGCGGGGTCGGCCGGGCTGGATGCTCCCCGCGTCGTCGAGAAGCCATGGGCACGGATTGAGCTGCGCGTCGTTCACGCGGTCAGGATACCCGACGAGCGCGCGTATGTGACCGATGCACGGTGGTTGATGAGAGAATCGGGAAAGAAGAAAACACCCCAAGATGCCAAAGAGCCCGGCGACGACCTATCTTGCCGAGGAGCTGCCCCCTCAGTATTTTCGGCGCTGGAGAGCTTGACTTCCGTGTTCGGGATGGGAACGGGTATGGCCTCTCCGCTACAGTCACCGGGCTCCGCTTGGCGAAGTCCGAATTCATGGCTGAACATCAGATGTGTAGTTTCATCGCGGTGCATCTTGAGACCGTTCACGGGCGCCGATGAGGCGTCGTGGAGGTCAAGTCCTCGACCATTAGTAGCGCTTTGCTGCAGCCATCGCTGGCCTTCCACACGCGCCCTATCAAGCAGGTAGTCTCCCTGCGGTCTTACCCGGTTAACCCGGTGGGGAACCTTATCTCAAGGCGAGCTTCGCGCTTATATGCTTTCAGCGCTTATCCCTGCCGAGCTTAGCTACCCTGCAATGCCCTTGGAAGGACAACAGGCACACCATAGGCTCGTCCACTCCGGTCCTCTCGTACTAGGAGCAGCTCCTTTCAAGTTCCCTTCGCCCACGCTGGATAGAGACCGAACTGTCTCACGACGTTCTGAACCCAGCTCACGTACCGCTTTAATTGGCGAACAGCCAAACCCTTGGGACGTACTTCCGCCCCAGGATGCGACGAGCCGACATCGAGGTGCCAAACGGTGCCGTCGATATGAACTCTTGGGCACCATCAGCCTGTTATCCCCGGGGTAGCTTTTATCCGTTGAGTGATAACCCTTCCACTCGGAGTTATCAGATCACTAAGCCCTGCTTTCGCACCTGCTCGACTTGTAAGTCTCACAGTCAAGCCCTCTTATGCCTTTGCACTCTATGGCTGATTTCCATCCAGCCTGAGAGGACCTTTGGGCGCCTCCGTTACTCTTTAGGAGGCGACCGCCCCAGTCAAACTACCCGCCTGACACTGTTCCCCGGCCGGATTACGGCACGAGGTTAGAAACGAAACACAACAAGGGTGGTATTTCAACGACGGCTCCACCGAGGCTAACGCCCCAGCTTCAAAGCCTCCCACCTATCCTACACAGGTCGAGCCTCAATCCAATATCAGGGTGTAGTAAAGCTCCACGGGGTCTTTTTGCCCCAGCGCGGGTAACCAGCATCTTCACTGGTATTTCAATTTCGCCGGATCCCTCGTTGAGACAGTGCCCAGATCGTTACGCCATTCGTGCGGGTCGGAACTTACCCGACAAGGAATTTCGCTACCTTAGGACTGTTATAGTTACAGCCGCCGTTCACTGGGGCTTCGATTCAGAGCTTGCACCCCTCCTCTTAACCTTCCAGCACTGGGCAGGCGTCAGCCCCCATACATCAGCTTGCGCTTTAGCGGAGACCTGTGTTTTTGTTAAACAGTCGCCTGGGCCATTTCACTGCGGCTCACAAGCACAGCAAGCTGCACCTGTGAGCACCCCTTCTCCCGAAGTTACGGGGTTATTTTGCCGAGTTCCTTAACGAGGGTTCTCCCGATCACCTTGGTATTCTCTACCCGGCCACCTGTGTCGGTTTGCGGTACGGTCACCTAGGACCTCGCTAGACACTTTTCTTGGAGGCTTGGCTTGCTCGAGTCAGGGCATACACCCCTTCCCATCGCTTTTCAGAGTTGAATGCAGGACCGGATTTACCTAGTCCCACCCCCTACGAGCTTGGACGTGCATTCCATAGCACGCTCGAACTACCAGACCCCGTCATGCCCTTGCTCCCACCTGACGTCAGCTCGGAGTACCCCCTGACTTGCGTCAGAGAGCCACCCTCCGCCTTCGCCCGGCGACACCTTGCGGTGCAAACGGTCTTTGGTGGTTCTGGAATATCAACCAGATGTCCATCGCCTACGGCGTTCGCCCTCGGCTTAGGACCGACTAACCCTGAGAGGACGAGCCTTGCTCAGGAAACCTTGGCCATACGGTGTGTGAGATTCCCACTCACATTTCGCTACTCATGCCGACATTCGCACTTCCGCTCGCTCCAGCAGTCCTTCCGGTCTGCCTTCACTGCAAGCGGAACGCTCCCCTACCAATCGCCGGCCAGCAAGCTGGGCGACGATTTCGCAACTTCGGTACAACGCTTGAGCCCCGTTAAATTTTCCGCGCGGGATCACTTGACCAGTGAGCTGTTACGCACTCTTTCAATGATGGCTGCTTCTGAGCCAACATCCTGGTTGTTTATGCAATCCCACATCGTTCACCACTTAGCGTTGATTTAGGGACCTTAGTTGGCGATCTGGACTGTTTTCCTTGGGACCACGAAGCTTAGCCCTCGTAGTCTGACTCCCGGGCTCTTGAATCATGGGATTCGAAGTTTGGTTGGATTTGGTAAGCGGGAAGCCCCCTAGTCCATCCAGTGCTCTACCCCCATGATTGAACGCCCGAGGCTAGCCCTAAAGCTATTTCGGGGAGAACCAGCTATCTCCGGGTTCGATTGGAATTTCTCCGCTATCCACAGCTCATCCGAGAATTTTTCAACATTCACCAGTTCGGTCCTCCACGGGGTATTACCCCCGCTTCAACCTGGCCATGGATAGGTCACCCGGTTTCGGGTCTATGCCATGCGACTCAACGCCCTATTGAGACTCGCTTTCGCTACGGCTCCGTCCTTCTCGGACTTAACCTACACAGCAATAACTCGTCGGCTCATTCTTCAAAAGGCACGCCATCACACTGTTGTTTCCAACATAGTGCTCTGACTGTTTGTAAGCACTCGGTTTCAGGTTCTATTTCACTCCCCTTACGGGGTTCTTTTCGCCTTTCCCTCACGGTACTTGTTCACTATCGGTCGCCAAGAGTATTTAGTCTTAGAGGGTGGTCCCCCTAGGTTCACGCATGAGAGACCTTCCACGCGTTACTCAGGTGATCAACCACGAAGTCTGATCGCTTTCGGTTACGGGGCTCTCACCCTCTGTGGCCTGCCTTTCCAAGCAGGTTCACCTAACGATCAGATTTTTGACTTCGCTCGAATCCGGGAGGATCCGAAAGTCGACTCCTACAACCCCGAGACAGCAACGGCTCCCGCCTATCACGCTGTCGCGGTTTGGACTGTTCCCTTTTCGCTCGCCACTACTCAGGGAATTGATATCTTCTCTTCCAGCTACTTAGATGTTTCAGTTCGCTGGCTTACCTTCCGGTGGCCTATGTATTCAGCCACCGATGACTGGGCATTACCCCAGCCGGGTTTCCCCATTCGGACATCTTCGGATCACTGTCTGCTCGCGACTCCCCGAAGCTTTTCGCAGCCTGCCACGTCCTTCATCGGCTCTTGGCGCCAAGGCATCCACCTAGTGCTCTTAATAACTTGACCCACCAACGACGACTCATCGCCGCTCGCGGACCATCTCGGGATACACCTTGACAATTTCACTTGTTTCATCCGACGAAACTATTTACATTCGATGTTCAGTCATGTATTCGGCTGTTAAGGGTGTGCCTTGCGGCACTGCGACCGGAGTCGCCCAGCTGATCGCTGGTCGCTGACCTTGATCTAAGGCCAGTGATCAGTGATGTGCTGTTTGGCTGGGGGCTGGTGGAGACGAGGAGACTCGAACTCCTGACCCCCTCCTTGCAAAGGAGGTGCTCTACCAACTGAGCTACGTCCCCCAGTGATGGTGGTGGGCGTTTCTGGACTCGAACCAGAGACCTCTGCCTTATCAGGGCAGTGCTCTAACCAACTGAGCTAAACGCCCCCGTGGAACCGCGACCCGCACGTGCGGGTGCTGGCACCGGACAGCTAAAGAGTGGCAGGAACACGAACAACCGTAAACCACTGCGGGTTCGGTTTGCTTGCCGAGTCACGTTCGCCTCACCCTCTTGCGAAGGTGCACGCTCCACTCAGCTGGAGAGCGTGAACGACGACGTGTTTAACCTGGGATTCCTTTTGTGTCCAGACCACCGCTGGCCCAGACAGAAACTCCCTAGAAAGGAGGTGATCCAGCCCCACCTTCCGGTAGGGCTACCTTGTTACGACTTAGTCCCAATCACCGACCCTACCTTCGACAGTTGCCTCCTTACGGTTGGCGCACTGGCTTCGGGTATTGCCGACTTTCGTGACTTGACGGGCGGTGTGTACAAGCCCCGGGAACATATTCACCGCTGTGTGCTGACCAGCGGTTACTAGCAACTCCGGCTTCATGCAGGCGAGTTGCAGCCTGCAATTCGAACTGAGACCGGCTTTAAGGGATTCGCTCCGCCTCGCGGCTTAGCAAGCCCGTTGTACCGGCCATTGTAGCGTGGGTGTAGCCCAAGACATAAGGGCCATGCTGACTTGACGTCATCCCCGCCTTCCTCCGAGTTTCTCTCGGCAGTATCGTGTGAGTGATACAACACACGACAGGGGTTGCGCTCGTTGCGGGACTTAACCCAACATCTCACGACACGAGCTGACGACAGCCATGCAACACCTGTGCACGCGTCCCTTTCGGGAAAGCGACGTTTCCGCCGCGGTCATGTGCATGTCAAGCCTTGGTAAGGTTCTTCGCGTATCATCGAATTAAACCCCACGCTCCGCTGCTTGTGCGGGGCCCCGTCAATTCCTTTGAGTTTTAGCCTTGCGGCCGTACTCCCCAGGCGGGATACTTAATGCGTTAGCTGCGGCGCCGAAGGGGTTAAAACCTCCAACACCTAGTATCCATCGTTTACAGCTAGGACTACCAGGATATCTAATCCTGTTTGCTCCCCTAGCTTTCGCGCCTCAGCGTCAAGATTGGACCAGGAAGTCGCCTTCGCCTCTGGTGTTCCTCCGAATATCTACGCATTCCACCGCTACACTCGGAATTCCACTTCCCTCTTCCACCTTCAAGTGAACTGGTTTCGAAAGCAGTTCCCGAGTTGAGCTCGGGGCTTTCACTTTCGACTTCATTCACCGCCTGCGCGCGCTTTACGCCCAGTAAATCCGGACAACGCTTGCCACCTACGTATTACCGCGGCTGCTGGCACGTAGTTAGCCGTGGCTTATTCTTCGGGTACCGTCATTATCGTCCCCGAAAAAAGTGGTTTACGACCCGAAGGCCTTCATCCCACACGCGGTATTGCTGCGTCAGGGTTTCCCCCATTGCGCAAAATTCCCGACTGCTGCCTCCCGTAGGAGTCTGGGCCGTGTCTCAGTCCCAGTCTGGGTGATCGTCCTCTCAGACCACCTATCGATCGTCGCCTTGGTGAGCCATTACCCCACCAACTAGCTAATCGAACGCAGGCCCCGCCCATAGCGCATTTCTGCTTTGGAGACGACATTGATGTCGGCTCAACATGCGGTATTAGCTACCCTTTCGGGCAGTTATTCCACACTACGGGGTAGGTCACCTACGCGTTACTCAGCCGTTCGCCACTAATTTCCGAGCAAGCCCGGAAACTCGTTCGACTTGCATGTCTAAGGCATACCGCCAGCGTTAGTCCTGAGCCAGGATCAAACTCTCCGAAACAACACGTTGCCTTTCGGCAACGCGTCAATTTTCCGAGGGTCTGCCCCCAGCGAATTAAACGGTTGCTTTGTGTTACCTGCCACTCTTCAGCTGTTAAGGTGCCGCCGACTTTCGCCGACGCGATTCCCACGGAGACCGTGGTATCTGTGTGCGCACCTGGCCGACCCGTAATCGGGGCCGTTGGGAGAGGATCTCTCCCTGCAGTTACGCGGAGGCGGAGCATCGCAGACACCCCCCATCCTGTCAAACGCCTCCCGTGCGGGAGTCGTGCGGGAGACGTGCGGGCGGAGGCGGGTCAGACCACGAGGCTGTAACAGTGATTGGCGAGGCTGTAACAGAGACCTATAGGGGGCTGGATTCGAGGAGCAGAATCGCTCCCGCGCCAGCCGCGAAGGAGGCGACGCCGAGCGTGGCGCCAGCGGCGGTCGGGTCGATCGCGGTCGCGGCGACGTAGATCAGGAGCCCAATCAAGGCGGCGGCGGCCACCTTCAGGAGGCGCAGGAGGAGCTCGAAGATCAGTTCACTCATCTCGTCACCATATATGACCTTATATGGAGCAACTACTCGACGCCGCGGCGCTCCTCAAGGCTGCGCAGGATTGTTACCGCATCGGCGTACTGGAGATCAGCGCCGAAGGGGAGCCCGCGCGCCATGGAGGTGATCTTGGGGACGCTGCTACCGAGTCGCTCCTGCAGGTAGAGGAGGGTTACGTCGCCCTCCGGTGACGGATTAGTGGCGATGATCACCTCGCGAATCGGGCTCCCCGCCGCTTCGGCGGCCGCTACTCGCTCAAAGAGCTCACGCATGCGCAACTCCCCAGGACCGACCCCCGCCATGGGCGAGAGGGCGCCGTTCAACACGTGGTACCGACCGCGGAATGCGCCAGTGCGCTCGATCGCTATGAGGTCGAGTGGCTCCTCCACCACGCAGAGCGTGCCGAGGTCGCGTGAATCATCCAAACAGATCCGACAGCGCACCTCGTCGGCAACATGTCCGCAGATCTCGCAGGGTCGCGTCTGTTCGCGAGCCGCGCTGATTGCACCGGCGAGTGCCTGGGCATCGGCGATCGGCGTGCGCAGGATGTGGAAGGCGAGACGCTCCGCGGTGCGTGGCCCAACTCCTGGGAGACGGGAGAGCGCCTCAATGAGCCGCTCAAGCGAGCGCGGTAGTGGCGCTCCGCTCATGCATCCTTCCAAACGTCGCGGAGCGCCGCATCCGCATCTTGCTCGGCAAAGGCGATGCGCACCACCCCTCCGTACACCTGCGACGCAAGCTTCTCAATTCGATCCCGTCGCTCCTCCGCGCGGACGCGCAGGAATGACTTCGAACTGCTGTAGAGAATCGTCAGCACACCATCCGCAAACGTTGCTCTGGCATCGACGAGGAGTGGCTTGGTTGCAGGGTCCGCAGCGGCGAGCATCTGCGCCCAATCGCCTCCGTCAGCGCTCAGCGGAGAAGCCTTCGCTGCGCGCGGCGTTCGTGTCGGTTTCATCTCGGCAGGGGTCTCCCCTGCTGCATCTGCCGTTACTGGCGTAGCAGGCGGTGCCACGCTGACGGACGTTGCTTCTGATGCTGGCGCACGTTGCGCGGTTGTACCTTGCGCAGGCTCGCTCAGTGTTGGCGCGACGCCCGCTGACGTAGCCGGAGTGAGGGTTCCGAGCAGGAGCAGCTCCAATCCGAGTCGAAGGTCCGCGTCGCCTCGACCCGATTCAAGTTTTCGAAGAGCGTGTGCGAGGCGCAGGAGTTCGTCGCGGCCTCTGCCGGCAAGCGGGAGTGGTGTGCCAGGGTTGCCTCCAAGGCTCAGCCCCGCAGGAAGACGCGACGCATCTGCGGGTACCGCGCCACCCGCGGCGAGTGCTGCATGCAGCGCTCGGCGGATGAGGTCGGTGAGTCGTTCGGTCACCACACGCGGATCACGACCGCGCACTTCAAAGTCGGCGAGGATCTCGAGTCCAGTCGCTGCGTCCGCATCGAGCGCGGCACCCGCAAGTCGAACGATATCTTCGGCGCCTGGGAGGCCGAGGAGCTCTTCAACATCGGCCGCGCGCAGCGGGTCAACCCCTGAAGAGAGGAGCTGATCAAGCATTGATTCGGCGTCGCGCATCCCTCCGTCGGCGAGTCGAGCGAGAAGGGTAATGGCGTCAGGCTCCGCGTTGCGACCCTCGCTCTTGAGGATGTCAACGAGCTTTGCGGCGATCTGCTCCTGCGCGATCGGTCGGAAGTCGAATCGCTGCAGCCGCGAGAGGATCGCGGGACGGATTTTAGAAGGATCGGTGGTGCAGAAGATGAAGACGATCCCAGGGGGCGGCTCTTCAAGCCACTTCAGCAGTGCGTCCCAGGCATCGTTGGTGAATCGGTGCACCTCATCAAGGATCAAAACCTTGCGCTTTAGATCGGTGGGCGGATTGGTGATCAGTGGAATCAGATCTTCGCGAACGTCATCGATGCGGTTCGAGGTTGCCGCGTTGGACTCCACCACATCAAAGGTTGCGCCGTCACGAATGGCGATGCACGCCGCGCAGTGCCCACACGGCTCGCCCTCTACAGGGGCGAGACAGTTGAGTGCCTTCGCGACGATTCGAGCGGTTGAGGTCTTCCCTGTTCCGCGGGGGCCAACGAAGAGGAGTCCGTGCCCGAGTCGACCGTCGGCCACTGCGCGTTGTAGGGTCTTTGCGATTGGGTCTTGGCCGCGCAACTCGCCGAAGGTTGCCGCACGGTAGCGACGATAGATTGCGAGCTGCTCTGCCATCGTCCCTCCCTCACGCTCTCCGTCCATCGCACGATGCCAATGTAGTGCCGCCGGCCGAGCGGCCCGCTGCGCCCGCCGCGATCCGCTTAGCGCTGCTTCCTTCCGGACCTGACGCGGTTCACGAAGCGTCGTCGCGCGGAGCCCGACCGACGGCAGGAAGATCATAGATGACCCGTGATGCGAGACAGGCGCAAGGATCGGATGCGCAACGCACCCCCTCAGCAGCGCCAGGAGGCGCGAGGATGAACGGTATCGGCCGCCGCTCTGCGGCTCAATTGAGGGAGTGTGACATGACGCACCACGTAGATCTGCATGCGTTTGGCGTAACAGCGGAGCGGGGATTCCTGCCAATTGCAGATCCTGCAACTGAGATTCCTACGGCAAATCCGGAGTGGCACAAGACGGCACGCGACCTCCCCGCGCTTCTCCCATCAGGGAAGATCCGCGCCATTATTGAGGCGCTCCCCGAGTTCCGCAGTGAAGCGCTCAGCAGCGAAGAAGACCTCGAGGCGGCCATGCGTACGCTCAGCTACCTGGGCATGGCCTACGTCTGGGGCGAGCCAGAGTCCCCCAGCGCACTCCCTGCACGACTTGCGGTGCCGTGGCACGAGATCGCTGCAGCGCTCGGACGTGAACCGATCCTCTCCTACGCAAGCTACGCCCTCTGGAACTGGCGCCGTCTTGATCAGAGCGGACCGATCGCGCTGGGGAACATTGCCCTCTTACAGCACTTCCTTGGCGGGCTCGACGAGGCCTGGTTCATCCTGATCCACGTAGACATCGAGCGACGCGCCGGTGCTGCACTCGCTGCGGGGGCGCGCGCGCAAGCGGCGATCTCTGACGGCAACGATGCTGAGGCGACGAGCGCGCTAAACGATCTCGGTGACGCGCTCGACGGAATCCTTGGAACGATGAAGCGGATGCCGGAGGCGTGTGATCCGTACGTCTACTACCACCGAGTCCGTCCCTACATTTTCGGCTGGAGAGATAACCCTGCACTCCCGGGCGGCCTCATCTATGAGGGCGTGACGGCCTACGCTGGGAAGGGCCAGACCTTCCGCGGCGAAACTGGCGCGCAGAGCACCATCGTCCCCTGCCTCGACGCCGTGCTCGGAGTTGACCATGCACCAGATCAACTTCGCGAATACCTGATGGAGATGCGCCGCTACATGCCGCGCAAGCATGTGGGCCTCCTCGAGGCGTTTGAGGCTGGCCCCACTGCGGCGAGTCGAATCGCCGCACTCGGCGCCGCTGCACCAAAGGAGCTTGCGGCGGCACGTAACCGATGCGTGGAGACGTTGCGCGCATTCCGCGCGCTTCACCTGGAGTACGCCGCGACGTACATCAACCGCCAGGCGGCAGATGCTACAGGGAATCCAACCGATGTCGGGACAGGCGGTACCCCGTTCATGAAGTACCTGAAGAAGCACCGCGACGAAACTGAGGCGTCCCTCACTCGGTAGCACGTGTCGCGCGAGCGATGCGCGCGGTGCGACTAGCGGCCGAAGAGGCTCCGTAGGACGAAGCGAAGGTTTGCGGGGCGCTCTGCCATGCGACGCAGCGAGTACGGCCACCAGTCGGGACCGTATGGCGTGTAGATGCGCACGCGCCACCCATCGCTGACAAGGCGCTCCGCGAGATCAGTGCGCACGCCGTACAGGAGTTGCGCCTCCGCGCGATCGCGTGCCCGCTCGGCGAGCTGTTCAAGGATTCGGTCGTCATGAGTCCCGAAGGCGAGTGGGACGGAGGTCGCCAGCAACTGCCCTGCGAGCGCAAGGTATGCGGCATCGACGGCCGCTGGATCGCCCACGCCGTCAGCGCCAGGATCGTATGCGCCCTTGACCAGACGGATTGGGACGCCCGCGGAGGTGAGCAGCGCAACATCGGCTGGTGCGCGGCGCATGTTCGCCTGGATCACCGTGCCAACCGGTCTCCCCGCTGCGCGGGCGGCCAGCACGATCCGGTTCAACGCGTCAAGGCTTGACGCATGCTCTGCATCAACACGCACGAAGCCGTTGAATCGCGCGGCAACGGCAAGGATCTGGTCAAGACGTCGCGCGGCAACCTCCTCCCCCTCGGCAAGGCCGATCGCCGTGAGTTTCACGCTGACATTTGGTTCGAGCCCTGCTCCAGCCTGTGCCTCAAGAAGGTGTGACGCATCTGCGGCATACGCGTCGGCAGCCGCACCAGTTGAGGCCTCACCGAGTCGATCAAGGGTGACAGTGAATCCGCGTCGCTTTGCTTCTACCGCTACGGCCACCGCTTCTTCGATGGTGTTTCCAGCGACGAATCGCTGCACCGCACGGCGACCCCAACCGGTGCGTTGCACCAGGGCGCCGATCGCCGATGCTCGGCTCATCCGCAAGAGCACCGCTCGACTCATCGAGAAGAGTGGGTTCACGCTGGTCTACGCTCGATCCCTGAGGCGAACCATCGCATCTATCGCGTCGTCAACGGACCATGTGATCTCGCCGACTGACTGAATCGCCCCAGCGACAAAGAGATTGATGCCATCACCTGGAGCAACGCCGCGCCGACGCACCATCCGCAGGTCGGTGCAGAGCCCGATGATCCCCTTGTAACGGCTCGGATCCATCGCGCAGAGTTGCGTAAAGATGCCGATCTCTGTCGCCGTACCATCATCCACTTGCGTGCCATCAAGCCAGGCGAGCACCGCATTCGCGGAGCGCACCCCTTTGAGGTCTGTGGCGTACACGCCCTTCGGATCGAGGCCCTCTAGCTCAACAAACTGCTCGTGTGGGACGAAGACCTCAAAGTTGAGCGCGCGCAGTCGACTGGCAATCTCCGAAAGGACGCCGCGCTCACCCGTGTTGAAGAGGGGTCCGGCGAGGTAGATCTTCATCGCCATAGTTTCGCCGAACGAGCGAAACTCTGCTCAGCTTGTTTCAAGATTACCGCTAGGATCGTGGAGTCTCCAGGCGTCGCCTGGACAGAGCAGGGGGTTGAAATGAGCGAGAAGGTCAAGATCACGGTGCGAGACAACGGTTCGCTGAAGGTGCAGGGAGAATTTGTGATCGTTGACATCGAGGGGAACGAGATCGCGCACGAAGGCGATAGCACCGGACTCTGCCGCTGTGGCCACTCGGCGAACAAGCCCTTCTGCGATGGCTCACACAAGGAGAAGTTTCAGAGCGTCGTTCGCGCGCCTGAACAGGCCTAGTCGAGCGGAACCTCTGGCACTGGTACTTCGGCTGGGGTGACCCGACGAAGGGCGGCTCGACCGCGAAGCATCGCCCAGACTGGAAGGCCGATCAGCGCTGCGCCAAGCAGTCCAAGTGCCGTGTAGCTAGCAACTGCAACCACCACGCCAGAGCCGAGCGCGGCTGCGGCGGCGGAACTCCAGATCAACGCATCCGTAACCCCTTGCAGTCGAGTGCGCTCGCTTACCGCAAGACCCTCTGTCAGCAGCGCAGAGCCGGCAACGAAGCCGAGGTTCCATCCCCAGCCGAGCAGGAAGAGAGCGAAGAAGAGGATCACGCCCCCGTCGGGCGGCGCGACGGCGGCGAGCGCCGACGAGAAGGCGAGCACCGCAAGACCCGCCGCAATCACCAGCGGCGTACCGAAGCGCGAGGCGAGGCGCCCTGAGAGGGGCGAGAGCGCAAACATGCCAAAGGTGTGGCCGCTGATCACCAATCCAACGGCGTCCAAGCCGTGCCCATGATCTGTCATGTGCAGCGGCGTCATCGTCATCACGAGCACCATCACCACTTGGCCGATCACCAGGGCGATGATCGCTGCGAAGACGCGTGGCCGCGCCACAATCTCTGCAACTGAGGCGCCACCGTCACGAGTCTCCGAGGCGGTGGCTGGCGCAAGACTCGCAGGGTCCGGTCGAAGTGACATGAGGGTCAACACCGCTGCAGCGGTCACAAAGGCGATCGGCACTCCGTACGTTCCCGCAAGGCGCGGGAGCGCGAGTCCAGCTGCCACGTC
>JBEDBF010000031.1:0-12246 GCA_041177405.1 Chloroflexota bacterium
AGTGGTGCGCACCTTGTCGCCCTCCGACGCATCGGCTCAGGGCCATTCAGCGTTTCGCGCGCGCATCCGATGGAGTCTATTGCGGAGTCAGCTCTCGCCGGAAGGCTGACCGATCTGCTCCTACCGCTTGATGCAGGGATTGAAAGCATTCCGCGAATTGATCTCAACGAAGGGGCGACACGCCTCCTCCGCGACGGGGCTGCAATCTCTGCTGAACTTTGCGGGATCCACGCAGTCGATATCGCCGCAGGTGAGCAGGTTCGCCTGATGGTTGACGGTCAGCTTGCCGCTCTGGCTCGGCGTACGGAAGCTGGTGTTCAACCAGAGCGAGTCTTCATCACGCCGAATGCGGCACCGCCGCTGCGACGCGCGAAGGTGGAGGCAAGTTGACCACCGAGCACCTCGCCGCCGAGTCGCAACTTCTTGGCTGGACGGCGCTGGAGGGCGAGCAGCTCTACGGCGCACGAGAAGATGGTTCGGTACTGACCATCGGTATCTTTGATGGGCTACATCGCGGGCACCAACGAATCCTCGCCGCCGCTGAGACGCTCGCCGCTTCTGCTGGGCTGCACCGAATTCATGTGGGATTTGATCCGCACCCTGACCTCCTGCTTCGGGGCGCTGCACCACTTCGGCTCCTTGACCCTTTGGAGTTTGAGCTGCGCTTTGCGGCGGCTGGGGTAGAGAAGTGGTGCGACCTCCCGTTTGACGCGGCGATGCGAGACACCGAATGGGAGCCCTTTCTCGCTCGTCTGGTGGCTGCCACTGGGGCGCGAAGCATCGTGCTCTCGCCAGAGAGCGCCTTGGGGCGGGGACGTCAGGGGCGTCTAGAACTGATTCGCTCATGGGGAGCAACGAGGGGAATCCAGGTGCACCCGGTAGCAGAGGTCCGCGCGGACGGTCTCCCAATTCGCAGTACGACCATTCGCGAAGCCATCGTTGCAGGGGAACTCTCGCGAGCCGCCCGCGCACTCGGTCGGCCGCACGCGATTACCGCTCAGCGAACCTCAAGTGAACTGGAACTCGTGGTAGATGCAGCGGGTTTCGCCCTACCGCCAGCGGGGGAGTACGAAGTGCGTATCGGCGCGGCTGCACACCGCGCCGGTCGCCTCCCCCTGACGGGTCGAGTGGCGCGCGCCGCCCTTGACACCACGGGACGGACCCTCACCCTCCATCCCTCAACTGCGGGGCGGCTCCCTGAGGGGGCTGGGCGGCTCCGTGCAGCCATCTTGAGGCCGCTCGCTGGACGGAGTGGGCGCTGATTGCTACCCTTGACTCATCCAAGCATTGTGAATTGAGTTGGGGTGGGCCTTGGAGCCCTCCAGACAGGAGAGAGGAACCTTGCCACTAGATAAAGCGACCACGGAGCGCATCGTTGCCGCAAACGGGCGACACGCTCAGGACACCGGTTCAGCCGAGGTCCAGATCGCACTCCTCACGGAGCGCATTGAGGGGCTCACCGGGCACCTCCAGACTTTCAAGCAGGACAATCACTCGCGCCGTGGGCTCTTGAAGCTCGTCGGCCAGCGACGCCGCCTGCTTACCTTCCTACGACGCGAGGATGTGGCTCGACACGCCGCACTCACCGAGAAGCTCGGCCTCCGTCGCTAACCCACGCTCAGCACCGCTGAGCATCTAGATTGGCCGGGCGCCACATGGGCGCGGCCTGAAGAGGAGCAACATGGAAATCACAACCGTATCCGCCGAATTTGGCGGCCAGACACTCACCATTGAGACAGGGCGCATGGCTCGCCTGGCAGGCGGAGCCGTCACGGTTCGCTACGGCGACACCGTCGTCCTTGGAACCGCAAATCGAAGCGACCCACGACCGGGTCTTGACTTCTTCCCACTGACGATCGAGTTCGAAGAGCGCATGTATGCAGCCGGGAAGATTCCTGGTGGCTACATCAAGCGCGAGGGGAAGGCGTCGGAGAATGCAACGCTCTCTGCACGACTTACCGACCGACCGATCCGCCCACTCTTCCCTGAAGGCTACAAGGATGACGTCCAGGTGGTCATCACGGTACTCAGCGCGGATCAGGAGAACGATCCGGACATCCTTGGGACGATCGCCGCATCAGCGGCGCTGACGATCTCGGAGATTCCATTCCTTGGCCCAATTGGTGCAGTTCGCGTAGGTCTTGTCGACGACAAGTTCATCTTGAACCCAACTTTTGAGCAGCTTGAGAAGAGCGATCTTGACCTTGTGGTCTCCGGCACAGCCGACGCAATCATGATGGTCGAGGCTGGTGCGAATCTGATCAACGAAGCAAAAATGGCTGAGGCGATTGAGTTTGGCCACAATGCGATCCAGGCGCTCATTTCGCTGCAGGAGCAGCTACGCGCAAAGGTCGGAAAGACGAAGCGCGTTCCGTACATCGAACCTGGCGTGGATAGCGTCCTCACCTTCGCAGAGGCGGCCGCAAATGGCGCCACCTTCGTTGTGGTGGACACTGAGACCACTGGACTTGACGCGAAGCTCTCCGACCTCGTTGAGGTAGCCGCCGTCAAAATCAAGGGCGGCGAGATTACCGACCGCTGGAGCACCCTTGTCAACGCGGGTAATCCAATTGTTGGCGTCCAGATGCACGGCATCACCACGGCCGACCTGAAGAAAGGGATCTCACCGAAGGAAGCGGCTGAGAAGCTTGCCAACTTTGCCACGGGAGCAATCCTTGTTGGTCATAACCTTGGCTTCGATGTCTCATTCCTTGACGAAGCGCTCGGCAAGGGGCGCAGCTTCGCCACGGAGCAGGGGCAGTACCTAGATACGTTTGTCCTCTTCCGCGAGGCGTATCCAGAGAGCGCGCAGGGAGCGACGCAGAGGCAACAGCAGAGCTGCTCCTCCTCCTCGCCGCAGAGCTCCCAGAGCGACTCGCCACCCTCAAGGAGGGGATCAGCGACTCGATCCGTGCAGCCCGCAGCGGGAAGGGTGAACCGAAGGCGCTTCTCGAAGCGGCACGTCGCAAGGCCCGCCTCGGAAAGAACCTCTTCGGTTACATGCACAAGAAGACGGCGCGCGCCCTCACGATGAAGGAGGGGATCCGGGTTGATGGCCGAAAGGTCGATCAGATCCGACCGATCAGCGTCGAGGTTGGTCTCCTGCCACGTGCCCACGGCACGGGGCTCTTCACCCGGGGCGAGACGCAGGCGCTCAGCATTGCAACACTCGGACCGATCGCCCAAGCACAGCGCCTGGATACGATTTCGCCTGTGGCAACGAAGCGTTACCTGCACCACTACAACATGCCTCCGTATAGCACCGGCGAGAACAAGCCGATGCGCGGCCCAGGTCGTCGAGAGATCGGTCACGGCGCCCTCGCAGAACGAGCACTCCTGCCGGTTCTTCCATCGGCGGAAGAGTTCCCATACACGATTCGTGTGGTCTCCGAGTGCGTGACATCAAACGGCTCCACTTCCATGGCCTCCACGTGTGGCTCGAGCTTGGCGCTCCTTGACGCAGGCGTTCCAATTAAGGCCTCTGTTGCAGGAGCTGCAATGGGTCTAATGTCAGAGCCAGGTGGCGAGTTTGTAGTTCTTACTGACATCCTCGGGAAAGAGGATGCGTTCGGTGACATGGACTTCAAGGTGACTGGCACCCGCGAAGGGATCTCGGCACTTCAGATGGATATCAAGGTGCAGGGAATTACAGGAAAGATCATTCGCACCGGCCTGAAGGATGCGCTCGCTGCGCGACTTGAGATCCTTGACAAGATGGATGCGGTGATCTCAACCGCGCGACCTGAGCTTTCAGACTTCGCGCCGCGAATCACAACCATCAAGATCAATCCAGAGAAAATCCGCGACATCATCGGCAAGGGCGGAGCAGTGATCCGCAAGCTGCAGGATGACTTCCAGGTCAACATCAATGTTGAAGACGATGGCACGGTACAGATCGCATCAAGTGATCCTGAGCGCACCAAGCGAGCGCTCGATGCCATCAACGGCATCACCAAGGAGGTCGAAGTCGGTGCGCTGTACATGGGTAAGGTGACGAGGATCATGGGCTTCGGTTGCTTTGTTGAGATCCTTCCAGGCAAGGAAGGGCTCGTCCGTATCGGCGAACTCGCCGACTACCGCGTCAATACGGTTGAAGATGAGGTTGCTGTGGGCGACGAGATCATGGTTGTCGTGGTTGAAGTCGACCGCCAGGGGCGCGTCAACCTATCACGCCGAGCCGCCATGCAGCGCCACAAGGCAACGCCACGGGACTGAGCATCAGCCCCAACCAGTTTCCCGTCAGAAGTGAACGGCCCGTCGCCAGAGCGGCGGGTCGTTCGTTTATACTCGCCAAATGAACAGTATGTCGAGTCAACGCAAGGGCGAGAGGGCTGACGGATACGTTGTTGCCGTTGTCGGAGCCACTGGGCTTGTCGGCCGAACGATGATTAGCATCCTCGAAGAACGTGGCTTCCCAGTTCGCATGCTCGTCCCACTTGCCGCCTCCGCGGGGGGTCGGAGCGTCTCATTTCGCGGTGCGCAGGTGCCTGTCCAGGAGGCGGTCGCAGATGCATTTACTGGCGTTGATATTGCGCTTTTCAGCGCAGGTGCTGACGTAAGCCTCAGCCTTGCCCCTGAGGCAGCCCAACGAGGCTGCGTGGTCGTGGACAACTCAAGTGCCTGGAGGATGGACCCGACCGTACCGCTCGTTGTTTCACAAGTTAATCCCGAAGCTCTTAAGACTCATAGGGGAATCATTGCGAATCCGAACTGCTCAACCATGCAGCTCGCGCCACTCCTCAAGGCCCTCCACGAAGAGGCGGGCTTGCGGCGAGTTGTTGTTGCCACCTATCAAGCGGTTTCTGGTGCCGGCGGAGAATCTGTTGACGATCTGAAGCAGCAGCGAGCGTCTGTAGTAGCAGGGGAGGAGCCCCGTTCGACCATTTATCCGCACGCTGTTGTCCTTAGCCCAATTCCAGCGATTGACGTTTTCATGGAAGACGGGTCAACCAAAGAGGAGCAGAAAGTCGTACGCGAAAGCCGAAAGATACTGAACCTCCCTGACCTGCGCATCAGCGCCACAGCGGTCCGCATCCCCGTTGAGGTGAGTCACTCGGAGGCTGTGCATGTTGAGTTGGAACGGCCGATCTCACCTGTCCGTGCACGTACAGTCTTTGCACAGACAGAAGGTGTCTTTGTGCAGGATGATCCCGCAACGCACACGTATCCACTCGCGGCATCCTCGGCCGGAAGTGACGGCATCTTCGTGGGTCGGGTCCGTGTTGACTCGAGCGTGGAACACGGTCTCGCCTTCTGGGTTGTAAGCGACAACGTGCGCAAGGGTGCAGCAACGAATGCTGTTCAGATTGCGGAAATTCTCATTCAGGACGGCCTTCTCTGGGGAAGCGCAGTGCGTGGCTGACGGGCGAGCGGAGGCGCTCGCTGCGCTCGCGCAAGAGATCGATGCCTGCAGGGCATGCCCTCTCGGCTCAACACGAACCCGAAGTGTTCCAGGGGAAGGCCGCCCCGACGCTGAGCTTCTTTTCGTAGGTGAGGCCCCTGGCGCGAGTGAAGACTCGGTGGGTCGACCATTTGTCGGTGCAGCCGGGAAACTGCTCGACCTCCTTCTCGGGCTTACGGGCCGTTCACGGGAGGATGTCTTCGTGCTGAATGTCGTTAAGTGTCGCCCACCAGATAACCGAGACCCAGAGCCTGAGGAGGTGGCCGCCTGCGCGCAGTTTCTGCAGCGTCAACTCTCGATCCTTAGCCCAGTGTTGGTAGCACCGCTCGGTCGCCACGCTCTGCGCACGTTTGCCCCAACGGCAAAGATCTCAGCAGTCCACGGGAGCCCCCTGGCGGAGGGAGTGGGTCTGCCCCTGGGGGCCACGCTCTTTCCGCTTTACCACCCAGCGGCGGCTCTCCACAACGGCGCACTACGTCCAACGCTCGAGCGGGACATGGGAGCGCTGGTCAGAGAGCTCCCAGCGGCACGAGTTCGATGGGCCTCCGCTCGCGGAGTAGCCGAGGAGGCTAGGCTGGTGGCGCATGATCCTTCCGCGGAGCGGGAACAGCTCCGCCTCTTCGAAAGCGAGGCCGAATGAGACAGCGAGGCGCCGGATCTCCCGGGCAACGACCTCCCGCGCGCCAAAAGGGGCGCCAACCAGGGCGACCACAGCCTCGACCCGCTACCGCTGTCCAGCGGTCTGGTCAGCGCCCGGCCCAGGGCCGGCGCCCAGATCGCGCCACACCCAGCGGCCCGCCACTTCGACTGATCCCACTCGGTGGGATGGGGGAGATCGGAAAAAATCTCTACCTCTACGAGTACCAAGAGACCATCATCCTTGTCGATTGCGGCCTAGCTTTCCCAGACGAGACAACGCTCGGCGTGGATATCATCATCCCAGACATCACCTACCTGCGAGAGCGAAAGGGCGCGGTAAAGGCGGTCCTCATCACGCACGGCCATGAGGACCACGTCGGCGCGCTACCGCACATCCTCCCGGAGCTACCAGGTGTCCCCGTCTACGCCAGCACGCTTGCTCGAGGACTCCTCGCGAACAAGCTGAAGGAGTACAAAGTCACCGCGAATCCACTTCGCCCGCTAGATCCGGGTGACCAGATTGAGATTGGGCCGTTTGTGATCGAGCCGTTCCGTGTGGGTCACTCCATCCCTGATGCCATGGGATATGCAATCCATACACCAGTTGGCACGGTGGTTCACACAGGAGACTTTAAATTTGATCAGACCCCTGCCGATGGCAAAGCGGCGGATTTTGCAATCCTTGCTCGACTCGGAGCGCAAGGGGTCTTGGCGCTCGTCTCCGATAGCACCCGTGCAGAGGCGCCCGGCTACACGCCGAGCGAGCAAGTCGTTGGCCAGGCATTCAAGTCGATCATCAGTGACGCCCCCGGGCGGGTGATCGTCGCAACCTTTGCGTCAAATATTGCGCGCATTCAGCAAGTACTCGACGCAGCGGGGGAGTTCCACCGAAAAGTGGCAGTTGTCGGCCGCTCGATGGAACAGAACGTAAAAATTGCGCGTGATCTCGGCTATCTAACCTTCCCAACGCCACTCATCGCAAAGGAAGAGATTGGCCGTCGGAGCAAAGAACCGCTCGTTATCGCCACAACTGGCGCGCAGGGTGAACCCATGGCGGGCCTGGCGAAGATGGCCAACGGCGAGCATCGCAACGTCGAGATTCAAAACGGCGACACGGTCATCGTCTCCGCGTCGCCGATTCCAGGCAATGAAGAGGCGGTTGGACGCACTATCGACAATCTCTTCAAATCTGGCGCTAACGTGATCTATCACTCAATTGCGCAGGTGCACGTCTCAGGTCACGCCTCGCAAGAGGAGCTCAAGATGATGCTCGCGTTGACGAAGCCAAGGCACTTCGTGCCGATGCATGGCGAAATGCGCATGCAGGTGGCACACGGTCGGCTCGCGACACAAATGGGCGTAAGCGCGTCAAACGTATTCATCATAGACAACGGGACACCCCTTGAATTCTATGCCGATGGCAGCGCGCGCCGCACAACACCTGTCTCACATGGCGCCGTCTTTGTTGACGGATCCTCTGTTGGTGAGATCAGTGAGATTGTGTTGCGCGACAGACGCACGCTTGCAGACGACGGGATCGTTGTGATCTTTGCAACAGTAGACGCTCAGTCTGGCAAGCCTATTGGGCGACCTGTGCTGGTGACCCGAGGTTTCCTGAATGGGGACGAGGACAACAAGCTCGTTGAGGCCACCATCAACATCGCGCTAAAGGCAATTCAGCATAAGAGTGACCGAAGTGCGGAGACTGGACTTATCAAGGCGCAACTCAGCGAAGCTGTTTCTAGATTCTTGAGTCGAGAGACGCGGCGACGGCCACTCGTGGTGCCGGTCGTCGTCGAGGTCTAACATGGCGCGTCAACGTCGTGGTGGGCGCTCCGGTGGCGGGAGGATCATCAGTGGCGCGGCGGCACGGACACTTATCTTCCTCGCATGTGCGGTCACCGGTGTCGTGCTCGCTGTTGGACTAGTTCTTCCAGGACGTGGACTTCTCGCTGATGCACTCCGAGACGTTCTGGCCCCTTGGTTCGGCGCTGGTCGATGGCTTCTCCCACCCGCACTTATTGCGTTTGGTGTCTGGTTTGAACGTAGCGGTGAGAAGTCTGCGCGCGACGTCCTCCGGGCGCTACTCGCAGTAGCCGTACTCCCTGCGCTCTTGGCGATCATTGAAATCGTTCTTCCGGATCGCGGCGGAATCATCGGAGCCGTTGCGGGAGGCGGAGTGGCGAGTCTTCTCACCCCGATTGGCGGCATTGCAGCCTGGGGCGCGATCATCATTGGCATTGGCCTGATCCTCGCCGAAGCGACGGTTCGCAAGGTCTTTAATACCCTCTTTGGCGGTGCAAAGGCGGGCGCCCTCGCCAGCGCCGATGTGATTGCCCGTGGCGTCGAGGAACTCGCCGAGCGTCGCGAGCAAGCCCAGCGTGACCGAGAGGCGGCGCGCGTTGCCGCCTCAGCAGGTTCCAACGCATTGGGCGAAGACGAAATCGGATCGTCGAGCGACGCAGCCGGGAGCGATGGGCAGTCTGAGCAGACACGGCCTGCAGACAGCTTCGAGCGCGCCCAAACGCCGCGACCGAGCTCCGTTGCCGCACCTGCGCTGTCGTCCACATTTGCTCCGGCGAAAGAGGCGGGGAGCACGATTCGTGAAGGTCGACCGACACGCTCAGATGCGGAAAACAACAGTCCCAGCAGCGAAGGGGCGCGCGCATACACACTTCCCGATGCTGATCTGCTCACCACACACGACCCCGTCCGTGCAGGCGCGGGGATGGATCATGCAGTGAACAGTCAAATCATCGTGTCGAAACTAGCGAGCTTCGGGATCTCAACACAGGTCGTAGGCATCAGTGCTGGCCCAGTGGTGACGCAATACGAACTTGAACCTGATGCGTCGGTGCGCGTCAGCAAGATCGAAGCGCTCGCTGACGATCTCGCCATGGCACTTTCGGCACGCTCTATTCGCATCGAGGCGCCCATTCCTGGGCGCTCCGTCGTTGGCATTGAGATCCCGAACCGGGATAGCAATGTTGTGGGGTTGAAGAGCATCTTTGAGGAGGTTGAATTCGCGAACTCCAACGAGGGTCTGACGTTTGCGCTTGGTCGTGATGTGGCAGGAGTGGCGAGAGCAACAGACCTCACCAAAATGCCGCACATGCTGATCGCCGGGGCGACAGGATCAGGAAAGAGCGTGATGGTGAACGCGTTGATCACTTCGCTCCTCTTTCGCTGTCGGCCAGATGAGCTGCGACTCATCCTCATTGATCCAAAGCGTGTGGAGCTCTCTGGGTACAACGGACTTCCACACCTCCTTGTTCCAGTGATCACCGAAGCAGAAAAGGCATCCGCGGCGCTTCGCTGGACGGTCCATGAAATGGAGAACCGCTATCGACTCTTTGCGGAGGCCGGGGCCCGAAACATTGCGTCGTATAACGAGGGCCGCGTTGATGCAAACGACCGGATCCCATTCATCGTGGTCATCATTGACGAGCTCGCCGATCTGATGATGCAGGATGGCCGAAGCACCGAGGAACCAATCGTTCGCATCGCACAGAAAGCACGTGCGACCGGAATTCACCTTGTGCTGGCAACCCAACGACCATCGGTGAATGTTGTCACCGGCCTCATCAAGGCCAACATTCCAAGTCGAATCGCATTCTCCATGGCGAGTCAAATCGATTCGCGAACTGTTCTCGATGCACCTGGTGCGGAGGATTTGATTGGACGTGGCGACATGCTCTTCCAGCCTTCCGATGCACCGAAACCGATCCGACTCCAGGGCGTATTCGTTTCGGACCAAGAGATCGAAGGGGTAGTGAACCATTGGCGCGCTCAGGGAGTTCCCGATTATCAACTTGAGATCATAGAGTCAGCGCCGAGTGGTGGTGGGTCGTCCGCTGGCAGCGCAGCGGACGGTGATCGCGACCGACTCTTCGACGAGGCGGTTGCGGTGATCCAAGAGCACGACCGAGCCTCCGCGTCACTCTTGCAGCGACGGCTCCGTATTGGCTACGCACGAGCGGCTCGCATTATCGATCAGTTAGAGGCGGCTGGCTTCATCGGCGCGTTTGATGGATCAAACGCTCGTGTCGTGCACCGTGGCGGTGGTGCATCGAACGGGACTGACGGTGAGTTGAATGAACGAAGCGAGTGATCTTCCTCCGAGTGTGACGCCAGGGATCGGTGCGAGACTCCGCGAAGCGCGTGAGGCACGAGGAGAGTCATATGATGCGATTGCGGCGGAGCTACGGATTCGCCCGGTGATTCTTGCTGCAATGGAGCGCGAGGACCATGCGGCGCTCCCCGAGCGTGTCTATCTGCTCGGTCTCTTGCGAACATATGCGCGCCACCTGGGCTTAGACCCGGCAGCGGTGGCGGCGGCATGGGGTGGCAACACCGAGATGAGCTCGTCAACCGACCCGAGTGTTCCGCTGGGAGGCCGAGAGCGACAGGGCGGAACGCCTTCAGGTGGTCTGCGCCTCGCACTTCGCGGCATCTTTGGCCTCGGGCTCGTCGGGATCGCCGTCCTCGCGGCAACCGCATTCCTCCTGGTTCAGTTGGTACGGTTCGCCAGCCCACCAGGCATCAGCGTGGTGAGTCCATCGGAGGAGGTTTTGACGCTCTCCGCCGAGACTCGAGTTGCGGTGATTCGAGGCACTGCGGGAGCAGGCACGATCATCTTGATCCAGAGCGGAGTGGGTGAGTCCGTGACAACGGAGGCTGATGCGTCAGGGATATGGAGCGTGGAGGTTCCACTTGGTGGCGGACGAACGGAAGTCGACATCAGTGCGATTGATCCGGCCACAGGCTCCTCAAGCGGGGAGGCGGTACGGCGCGTCTTTATCGTCAATCTTCCGATCAGCGACGCGCCTCGACTCGACCTGCTGAGTCCCACCGCCGGTCTGCGCGTGAGCGGTGGGGCCGTCCCAGTCGCCTTGACGGCTGAGCCGAACGGAATCGTGCGTGCCATTGCAGTAGATGCGAGCGGCACAGAGGTGTTGAGCAGTTTCACGGCCGATAGCAGCGGCACAATTCAGGGCGACCTCTCCCTCCCAGCCGGATCCTGGAGCGTCCGCTTCCAGGCGACAGGACCGAACGGCACGGTCAGTGAGGTCCTTCGTGAAGTGGAGGTTGTCTTTGCGGGGGTTACCGTCAACGTCGTTGGGAGCGGCGGTGGCACGTGGATTCGTGCCTGGACGGACGGGGCGATCGATTCGAGCGTTGGGCCGACTGGTGTCACCCTCAGAGCGGGCGAGAGCCGCACGCTCAGGGGCAGCCAGGCCGTTGATATCCGCTTTGGAAACCCGCGCGGCGCTGTGGTCACACTTAACGGCCGTATGCTTGAGCCACTAGGGACGGAGGGTGTCCCACAGAGTTGGAGCTTCCGTGATGACGGACGCGTCCTCAGTTCAGCCCGAAAATAGGAGGGGAGAATGCCAGCCGATAACTCGTTTGACGTGGTTTCCGACTTCGACCGTCAGGAGATGAAGAATGCCCTTGATCAGACTCGTCGCGAAATCGCCACGCGATACGACTTCCGTGGAGCGACGGCAGAGATTGAAGAGGAGAAGGACGAACTCGTGATCAGGGTTGATGGGGAGCTCCGCCTGAAGGCGCTCCGTGACATTCTCGAGTCGAAAGCGGTGAAGCGCGGAATAGACCTCCGAACCTTCGGCTGGGGGAAGCCTGAGGCCGCTGGAAGCGAAACGCTTCGGATTCACGTGAAACTTCGCAGCGGGCTGGACGATCCGACCGCAAAAAAGATTACAAAGGCGATCCGTGACAGTTTCCCGAAGGTAAAGACACAAATCCAAGGTGAGGCTGTCCGTGTAACCGGGAAATCTCGCGACGAGCTGCAGGCGGTGATTGAGCACCTCCGAACGATGGAGGTTGATCGCCCCCTCCAGTTTGAAAACTACCGCTGAGGTGGGCTGGTGACTCGCCGGATCGACGAGATCGGCGCGGGTCTCGCCCCAGCTCGTCGCGGGGTGCCGTTCACCCTGCCACTCCGAATTCACGTGGTTGGCGTTGGGGGCACCGCTGCTACTGCCGCGGCGCTGCATGCTGCCGCCCTCGGTGTCCAGGTGACTGGCTACGACCGTGAGCTCTCGCTAGCGTCCGCTCGGCTATTGGCTACGGCGGGGGTGCAGATCAGCGCCGAGGGTGACCTTGATTCGGTCTGTAGTGCAAATGTGGTGGCAGTTTCTAAAGCGATCACGAGCACGCAGCCGGACCATCCCCAGTTGCAG
>JBEDBF010000032.1:0-13868 GCA_041177405.1 Chloroflexota bacterium
CTCACGAAGCCGTGGCCCTCCATGCTGCGCGGTATTTGGGGTGACCCCGCACGATTCAAGGAGACCTACTGGAGCCGCTTCCCAGGCTCCTACTTTGCCGGCGACGGCGCGCGGCGCGACGAAGAGGGCTACTACTGGCTCCTCGGTCGCGTTGATGACGTGATGAACATCTCTGCGCACCGCATCAGCACCATTGAGGTTGAATCGGCGCTTGTTGACCACCACAACGTTGCCGAGGCCGCCGTCGTGGGCAAGAACGATCCTCTCACTGGTCAGGCGATCTTCGCCTTCGTCATCCTGAAGAAAGGCGTCGAGGCATCTGAAGCGTTTGCGACCGAACTCCGTGCTCATGTTGCCAAGCGGATCGGCGCTATCGCCCGGCCGAAGTTCCTCCTCTTTGTCCCTGACCTCCCCAAGACGCGCTCTGGAAAGATCATGCGCCGCCTGCTGCGCGACATTGCCGAAGGTCGCCCCCTCGGCGACGTGACCACCCTTGCCGACGGCAACGTGGTGGAGACGATCCGCAGCAATACCGGCGCTGCAGAGGAGTAGCCGCACCCCTCGTTAACTGACGCCTACACTAGTGAGATGCCACGAACCGCACATGCTCTTCCTCTCTTCGGCGGCGCTCCCGTTGATGCCCTCCAACGCCCACTGCGGGATGTGCGCCTCTCGGTCACCGATCGTTGCAACTTCCGCTGCAGCTACTGCATGCCGGCAGAGGTGTTCGGTCCAGACTTTGCCTTCCTGCCTCGCGCGGAGCTCCTCACCTTCGAGGAGATTGCGCTTGTGGCGCGCGAGCTTGTGGCGCTCGGCGCGCGCACCCTTCGCATCACCGGGGGTGAACCGCTCGTTCGTCGCGATCTGGAACGCTTGGTGGCTCTCCTTCGCGCGCTTGATTCAAGTGAAGCGCTTGGCGGTGATCCGCTCGACATCGCGCTGACCACCAACGGCTCGCTGCTTGCGAAACTCGCCGCACCACTCCGTGCAGCTGGGCTGAACCGGATCACGGTCTCGCTTGATTCACTCAACCCAGAGACGTTCGCGCGGATGTCGGGGAGCGCACTCCCGCTCGAACGTGTCCTGCAGGGAATTGCGGCAGCGAGCGCTGCAGGTTTTAGCGGCATCAAGCTGAACGCGGTGATCCGTCGCGGGGTGAATGACGGAGAGATCCCTGCGCTCGTTGAGTATGCGCGCGCGGAGGGCCATACGCTTCGTCTCATTGAGTACATGGATGTGGGGACCACGAACGGGTGGCGCCTTGATGAGGTGCTGCCGGCGAGTGAGATCGCGGCGCGCATCAATGCGCTGCACCCCATTGAGGCGGCCCCCCCGTCACGTCCGGGCGAAGTGGCGAACCGCTTTCGCTATCTGGACGGAGGAGGGGAGATCGGCCTCATCGCCTCCGTGAGCGCTCCGTTCTGTGGCGACTGCACGCGGGCGCGGGTGAGCGCTGATGGCCATCTTTACACCTGCCTATTCGCATCGGAGGGGAGTGACCTCAAGCGTTATCTGCGGCCGGCACCCGACGCGGCGGCGCTGCGCGACGCACTTCACGCCCGCTGGGCGTCGCGTGATGATCGCTACTCCGAGCTGCGCGACGCGGAGACGGCGAACCGCCTCCCGAAGGTGGAGATGTTCCGCGTCGGCGGTTAACCCGCGCGCGATGAGACGACGCCGCGCACCGCAAGTTTTCCACATTCAGAAGTGTGCCTCAAGCTCTCGGTGGAGAAGTCCTCGTAACAGAGCAGTAAGTTGGTGGATAACTCACTTCACCCGTGCGGGCGTGACTGAGATGCTTGCGCTAGCCCGAAGAGGCCAGCGGTGACACCGCCGACCGAGCAATCGGCCAGGCGGAACGGACTGCGGTGATGACGGGATCGAACTGATCGGCAACGATCAGAGCTGGTGAAGGACCACCAACGCATAAGGCTACTTGTGCAGTTGGAGCGGAGGGTCGCCAGGGAACTCGGCCATTCGGCTTGAGTGACTCGATCCGATCCCGTAGCGGAGGGGAACCGGCGCGCAAGCGTCGCCCCCGACATCGGATCGGTCACTTCGGGTGCAACTCTTCCCAGGGCCCTGTTGCGGGCTACTCCTGCGTTGGTGCCGTGCGCTACTCCGCGATCGGAAGGGCTCGGCCGTTCGCCTTCGCGGCGGCGGCTCGTTCGGCCCATGCGCCGAGCACCTGATCCTTGTGCGGTCGGATCGGGCAGTGGCCATCCTTGTTCCCTGACTCATCGCAGTACCCGAGTGGGACGCACTTCGGGGCAAGGAAGCTGCCAAGGAAGGGGCTCACCGCAAAGACCTCGTGACGGATCAGTTGGAAGAGTCGGCGAATCTCCCACTGCGCCATGGTGCAGAGTCGGAGGCCCGACATGTGGATCAGGGCTCGCAGGTTGACGGTCATGATCAGATTGGTGCGCGTGGCGTTGGGGAAGACGAAGCGCGCATCTTCTGCTGGGATCCCCGCCTCGACCAGATCGCCGTAGAGGCCGAGCGCCCCTTGCGTCGCCTCCTCGAATCGCGCGCGTACGGTCTCGTCGGCCTCTGCAACAGATCCTGGCAGCATCGTGGCCGCCTTCTTGAAGGTGACGTAACGCTGCGATTGTTGATCAAAGGCGACACCCGCGCGGTGCCGGACGAGCTGATGGCTCAGCGTGCGCGTAACCCCGGTAATCGCAAAGGTGAAGACGATGTGTTCAATCGTGCTCCCGTGCCCGGACTCGATCACACGGTTGACCAGCTCGCGCTGCTTCACCGGGTCAATCTCGCCGGCAACGGCGCGCCGATAGATCTCTTCTGGTGGGAGTTCTGAGTAGCAGGTTCGGCATGCGGTGTAGATGATTGGCACATACGACTTCTCAACGATGTCCCGGTCCGGGAAGAGCATCGTGGCGCTCATGCCAAGGTCGTGACGTCCAGGGTTCTTCGGGATGCCGCTCTTCTCCTTCATCTCACTCTCCCTGCCGCGCCGTGCTCTAGTAGTAGTCCGAACAGGAGAGGAAGTAGCCGCAACTGCAGATCAGCTTGCACTTCCGGTCGAGCATCTGCGCGCCACAGTTGGCACATGACGTCATCACCAGACCTGGATCTTCGCTGAAGTCCACGGCAGTAGAGCCGGTGACAGGTGCAGCGGCGGTGGGTTCGCCGACGGGGAGGGGGGCTCTCTCTGTTGGAGTGGAGGTGGGGTGCGTAACGTCAGTCGTCATGTGCGGATCCTATCGCGAAGCCGGAGCGTCGGTGCTCGGTGTTGGGCGCGGCTGCGACTCCCATGGCCCGCCGAGCCCGAGGCGCTGGCCTACGAGTTCGCACGCGGTTGCTGCAACGAGGCTCGGCGCACTTCCTTCAGGGAGGATGCGCACCACGTTGAGATCCGCCTCGCCAACGATGAGCGTCTTGCGCACGTAGTCGTGGAGCGCCTCCCACTGTTCGCCCACCATGAGGAGTGGTCGTGCGTCGCTCCCAACCTGGAGCAGGTTCCACGAAACCACAACCTCTGCGAGGGTGCCGAGACCGCCGTCCAGCGCAATCAGCAGGTCGACCTCAGAGAACTTGCGCAACCGCTCAAAGAGATCGGCGCTGTCTTGCTGTTCAGTCACATATCGGTTTGCTGGGAGGCCATCCCAAGAAGTCACGGTGTAGCCGATCACCGCGCCGCCAACCTCGCGCGCGCCCTTAGAGACCGCCTCCATGACGCCGGCGTAGCCGCCCGTTGCAACCGTGAATCCTTCGCCAGCCAGTGCGCGGCCGACGGCAACCGCGTACTGATAGTGCTCGTTCGTCTCAGGGAGTCGTGCGGATCCGTAGACCCCAACGATTGGGACGCCAGCCCGCGCGCTGGCGTTCACTCGCAGCGCGTGCCGACGGGTGGGAGCGTGCCGTCGATGAGGAAGGCGATCGCTGCATCATCAATGCACTCGCTCTTCCCACCAATGGCGGTGTGACCTTCACCCACGTAGGTGAGGAGGAAACCACTCTTGAGTGTTGCGGCCATCTCCTCGCTCCACTTGTATGGAGTTGCAGGATCACCGGTGGTGCCCACCACCATGATCGGTGGTGCGCCAGCGCCGTCGACGATCTCGGGCATCGGATCCACATTGACGTTCGGCCAGACGCCGCAGAGGAGGCCGCTCGCCGCCTGCCCAAAGGCAAAGTCTGGCGCACGGTCTTTGAAGCGTTCGTAGATGGCGCGGTACTTGGCGATGGAGGTGCTCGCCGGATTGTCCGTGCAGTTGATCGCTGGGAAGGCCTCCATGCTGTTGGACCGGAAGCCGCTCACGGTGCGATCGGTGTACGCGTCGGCAAGGAGGGCGATCAGTTCGCCATCTCCCTGGGAGAGCTCATCGAGCGCCTGCACGGCGTAGTCCCAGTAGTCACGGTTGTAGAGGGTGAGGATGATTCCAGTCCAGGCGAGGGCGGAGTTCACCGTGCGGCCGTCAGCGAGCTCATTGACTTGCGCGTCTTGCCGTTGCCGAATGGGCATGCGCTATCTGCATCGCACCAGGCCATCACGCGATCGAGGGCCCCCTGGATGGAGACACCCTGCTCGCCGTACTCAGAGTCGTCGTCAGGAGAGGGATCAATCGCGCCGTCGAGGATTAGATTGCCGACGGAGTTCGGGTAGAGGGTGGCGAAGACTGAGCCGAGGGAGGTGCCGTAGCTGTAGCCGATGTAGTCGAGCCTCTCGACGCCCATGGCGGCGCGGATCGACTCCATGTCTCGCGCCGATGCGGTGGTACCGATGTATGGAAGGACCTCCTCCGAGCCCGCAACGCACTTGTCGGCGAACCATTGCGCATCCGCAAGTGCCGCCTCCCAATCTGCCTGGGTCGGGTTCTCACTGTCGCTGCCTGGCTCAGAGATCCAGATATCCATCTCCTCGTCGGTGAGGCACTCCACGGGGAGGCTGCGCTGCACGCCGCGAGGGTCCCAGGTGACAAGGTCGAATCTGTTGCCGATCTCTGCGGGAACGATGGCGCGCCCGTTGTCTGCAAGGATGTCGATCCCAGACGAACCTGGGCCACCGAAGTTCAGCAGGAGTGGGCCGACGCGGTTCTCCTGGTCAGCGGCGGGGAGGATCGCAAGCGCGATCTCAGCGGTAGGGCCGCTCGGATTTGCGTAGTCGAGCGGAACCTCGATGGTTGCGCAACGAATCTCTGGGTGATTGCCAACGATCGGATCATCGGCGCAGCTCTGCCACTCAATGGATCCGGTGACGGTGCCGCTTGGTGACGGGCTCGGTGATACGACTGCACCCCCGCCACATGCGGCAACAAGTGCCGCGGTGCCGAGGAGTGCGACCCAGCGCCAGTGACGGCGCTGGGTCAGGCTCTCGCTGCTTCTCACCGTGGGGTCAGCTGCAGCCGCTGGTGGTGCCGCAGGTCATGCACTTGTAGCAGGCTGCGTTTCGCACCATGATCGCGCCGCACTCTGGGCAACTCGGTGCATCCGACTGATTCTGGAAGCCGAGCCCTGCACTCGCGAGGACTTGGCCCGTAGCGCTTGCTGCTGGTGCCGCAGCGGGTGCTGCGGCAGGAACTGCAGCCTTCAGCGCAACTGGTGCTGAGGTTGTGGCGGTGGCCACACCTCCGCCCTTGCCACAGGTGCAGTTCGGGCCGCAGGACTCTGTCGCTGCGCCAACGCGCACCGTTGCGGGTAGCGCGCCGAGTACCGGCCCACCATCCGCTCGCTCCTGGAGCCCGAGCGCTGCGCGATCAGACTCTGGGAGGAAGCGGCTGCCCAGGTAGCGGAAGACGTAGTCCACGATCGACTTGGCGATCGGGATCTCCGCGTTTCCGGTGAAGCCGCTCGGCTCAAAGCGCACGTGCGCAAACTTGTTCACAAGGTCACGCAGCGGCACACCGTACTGCAGCGCAACACTGACGGTCGTTGCGAACGTGTCCACCAGTCCGCTGACGGTGGAGCCTTCCTTCGCCATCTTCAAGAAGATCTCGCCTGGCTGGCCATCTTCGTAGAGACCAACGGTGAGGTAGCCCTCCTGACCGGCAATATCGAAGCGGTGCGTGATCGCCGTGCGCTCCACTGGGAGGCGTCGGCGGGTCACACCCGTACCTGCGAGTACGTTGTTGCTTACGGCAGGCTCATCCTTCTTCTTGCTGGTGTTGAGTGGCTGCGAGCGCTTCGAGCCATCGCGATAGATCGCGATCGCCTTCAGGCCGAGCTTCCACCCTTCCAGGTAGACGCTTTCGATATCTTCCGCGGTGGCAGCCTCTGGCATGTTCACCGTCTTGGAGATTGCGCCCGAGAGGAACGGCTGAGCCGCCGCCATCATGCGCACGTGGCCCATGTAATGAATGGAGCGCTGGCCATTCTTCGCCTTGAAGGCGCAATCGAACACCGAGAGGTGCTCGTCCTTCAGGCCCGGCGCCCCCTCAATGGTCTCCTGCTCGTCGATGTACTTGAGGATCGCGGCAACCTGCTCAGCGCTGTAGCCGAGCTTGGTGAGCGCCTCTGGGACCGTCTGGTTGACGATCTTGAGGAAGCCTTCGCCGACGAGCTTCTTGTACTTGATGAGCGCGATGTCTGGCTCAATGCCCGTGGTGTCGCAATCCATCATGAAGGCGATCGTCCCGGTTGGGGCGAGCACGCTCACCTGTGCGTTGCGATAGCCGTGCACCGTGCCGAGCTCAAGCGCTCGGTCCCACGCATCCGTTGCCGCCTTGGCGAGATCCTTCGGCAGCGTTGCCGTTGGGATCTTGTACGAGGCGTCGCGGTGCTTGCCGATCACGCGGAGGAACGGCTTCTCGTTCTTCTTGTACTCAATGAACGGTCCGCCGTGTGCCGCTGCCGTCTCGGCTGACTGCACGTAGGCCTCGCCGGTCATGATCGAGGTGATTGCCGCCGCATAGGCGCGTCCCTCGTCTGAGTCGTACGCCAGGCCTCGGCTCATCAAGAGTGCGCCGAGATTGGCGTAGCCGAGTCCGAGCGGTCGGAAGCGGTGGCTGTTCTCGTCGATCATCGGCGTTGGGTACGAGGAGTTGTCCACGAGGATCTCCTGCGCCAACAGCGTCAGTCGTGAGGCGTACTTGAATGACTCCACATCAAACTCGCCGTCCTCGCGTACGAACTTCATCAGGTTCAGCGAGGCGAGGTTGCATGCCGTGTCGTTGAGGAACATGTACTCCGAGCACGGATTCGACGCATAGATGCGATCCGTGTTGGAGGACGTGTGCCAGTCGTTGATGGCGGTGTCGTACTGAATGCCCGGGTCACCACAGACCCACGCAGCCTCCGCCATCTTGCGGAAGACGTCGCGCGCCTTCAGCGTCTCCACTGGCTCACCGCTGACAACGGCGCGTGTCTGCCACGTGCCGTCGGCCTCGACCGCCTTCATGAACTCGTCGTTCACGCGCACGGAGTGGTTGCCGTTCTGGAAGAAGATGGAGCCGTACGCTTCGCCCGTGAAGCTCGCGTCGTAGCCGGCCTCAATGAGCGCCCACGCCTTCTTCTCTTCGTTCACCTTGGAGTCAATGAACTCCACAACATCTG
Source organism: Chloroflexota bacterium (assembly GCA_041177405.1). Lineage (GTDB taxonomy): Bacteria > Chloroflexota > Limnocylindria > Limnocylindrales > Limnocylindraceae > Limnocylindrus. The sequence goes on from JBEDBF010000032.1 coordinate 7,513, forward strand.
GGTGCTGTACATCAAGGATCACCATCTTTGCGGCGCGTCGCGTCTTGCCGCCCGACTTCACCACACCAGCAAAGGCATCAAAGCCCTTCATGAACGAGACGGGACCCGACGCGGTCCCGCCGCCGCTCATCTTCTCCTTGGCGCTGCGGATTGGCGAGAGGTTGGAGCCTGCGCCGGATCCGAACTTGAAGAGCATCGCCTCCGTCTTGGCGAGATCCATGATGGAGGACATGGAGTCCTGTACGCCGTTGATGAAGCAGGCGGAGCACTGCGGTCGCGCCTCAACACCAACGTTGAACCAGACTGGCGAGTTGAACGCCATCTTCTGATTGACGAGCAGGTGGGTGAGCTCGGCAATGAATGCAGCGCGATCTTCGTCTGACTTGAAGTAGTGCTGCTGCTCGGCCCACGCATCAATCTGACCGGTAACTCGACCGATCAGTTGGCGAACGCTTGTCTCTCGCTCTGGACTTCCAACATGGCCGCGGAAGTACTTGGAGACAACGACGTTCGTGGCGAGCTGTGACCAGGAGGCGGGAACCTCAACGTCCTTCTGCTCGAAGACGCTCTTGCCGCTCTCGTTGCCGATCGACGCGGTGCGCGTCTCCCAAGCGATCTCGTCATATGGGTGAATGCCAGCGGTGGTCCAACGTCGTGGCCAGGCGAGTCCTTTGACCCCCTTGCCATCAAAGCTCAACGGTGCAAGTGGAAGTGCAGCTGGTTTCTTCCCAGCGCCGATCTTCGCGCTTGCCTTCGTTGCGTCCACCAAACCGGCCATGGTTCGCTCCCACTTCTGACCCGGCAACGGGTCCCTCCCTCCCGGCTCCCCAACCAACGGCTGGGCGTGCGGGCACTCGCGCTGTTTGCAGTGCGGAGGCGCATCGTATGCCGCCAGCGTCACGCCGTCAACCCCTAAACCACAACATATGGTGGGGTGCACGGGGTTCGTTACAGCATATGTTGTGTTACAGGCCCCTGAGCGTGTTTGTTACAAAACAGCCGACCGGGGCGTGCGTGAGCCAGCTTCGAGCCCCAGGAGCCACCGCCAGTTTGGAGTGGATTGGGGGCGGATTGGGAGCGGGCTTACGGGGTCGGGAGGCCCGAATAGGTGTGCAGGCCGCTGAACCAGAGGTTCCCTGAGTAGGTGACGAGGACGGCGAGGAAGCCGATCACGAGGAGGAGGGCGGCGGGTCGCCCCTGCCAGCCGCGCTGGCTGCGGGCGTGGAGGTAGACGGCGTAGATCAGCCAGGTGGCGAGGGCGGCGGTCTCCTTCGGGTCCCAGCCCCAGAAGCGACTCCAGGCGATGGAGGCCCATATTGAGCCGAGGATGAGCATGCCGGCAAAGAGGGGGAAGCCAACGCTTACCGCCTGAAACGCAATCTGATCGAGTCGCTTTGCTGACGGGAGCCAGCGGTAACGATCGCGTTCTCCCTGCATCAGATGCGCAACGCCAGCTGCAAACGCAAACGCAAAGATGCCGTAGCTCAACATGGCGAGTCCAACATGGATCGTCAGGAGGAGCGGGTGCTGGAGCGCTGGCACGAGCTCTGTGACCTCATTCGGTAGCGTCGCTGCATATGCGAGGAGTCCGAGTGCAATGCCGATCGCAATCACTCCGAGCGCGCGCAGCCTTCCGCGGCGATCGAAGTAGATGGTGGCAGCGCAGATCCCAAATGCGAACGCGATGCTGAACTCGTAGAGGTTCCCCCACGGTCCGCGTCCAACGATGATCGCGCGCAACAGGAGTGACACGCCGATTGCAGCCGTTCCAACGGTGAGCATGGCGCCGCCTGCATCGCCAGCAAAGCTGCGACGTTCCGACTCTTCCGCGTCACCGCCCTGCAGCGCGCGGCCAAGCGATCCACCGATTGCGCCGCTCGTTGCGAGTGAGGCGGTCAGTGGTGCGCGCAGTGCTCGATCATTTGATTCGAGCAGCGCGAGGTGTGTGATGAGCAGTGCGAAGGCGGCGGCAAGTGCGATCCCGCCAACAACGGTGAGGTAGAACGAGAGGGTCTCCACCCTTATGCGCGGGCCGCGCCGCCGGGCGGCGGACCGGCGGGTCGTTCAATCTGGACGCGAGGTCGGACACGAATCTCCATGCCGCAGGCGTTGCAGGCGGCCACTTCGGCGAGGCGAACGGCGCTGCAGCCAGGACAGGCGAGGAGGAGGGGTTCGCCCGTGGTTGAGCGTGTCGCCCCCACCGGGTAGAGGGCGGCGGCACGCGGGTCGTACGGTCGGCCCGCAGGGTAGAGCGGCCTCCCTTCGGCATCGCGCTGCGGTGCGATTGGGGTGGCGTCAGCAAACGTCAGCTGGGCTCGGCGCTTGGTGAGCGCCACAACGCCCCAACCGCCCCCCGTGGCAACGAACCAGAGGAGTACGAGGGGGGCAATAAAGAGGGGGAGGAGGACGATGAGTGCTCCCCAGTCAGGGGTGATGATCAGCTCGAGGAGTTTGAGCAGTTCATCAATCATGTGCAGATTCTAGCGTTCACGTGGTGGGCGCGCCGAAGGGCCTCGCTTCTTCGTGGCACCCCGCCCAGGCTTCCAGCGCCGCTCGTCAGGCCCCTCATCTTTCTCTCCCTCCCTGTCGAACGGCGTGGCTGGACGCGCGCCGCCCCGACCAAACCCTCCGGTCGCTCGAGTGGTCGTTGGGGCGACGGTGTTCCCTGTGATTCGATCGCGAAAGTATCGCGCGGTGATGGTTGAGGCACCGAGGCGACGTGCGCGGTCGCGGAGTTCACGGTCATCGGTGACAACAATGATGCGGTCGGCACGACTCAACTCTGGTCGCCCCACCGCCTCAATGATGCGATCGTCCGCCGAGCGCCCGCCACCGTCGCGGAAGACCTCGAGTTTTGCGCTGCGCGGGAGGGAGCGGTGGATTGCGGACTCGTACGCGCGCAGTCGCACCTCATCCCAGCCGCCGACAAGGTTGTTGCCGTCGACCAAGACTCGCTCCGCTCGCGCGAGCAGCTTCCACTCCTGATCTACCATCTCTTGATGCTCCTCTGCGTTGACCTTGACGGCGTCCTCTACCGCGGCAGCGAGCCGATCCCAGGGGTCGGTCCGCTCCTGACTGAGCGCGTTGCTCTCGGTGACCGCGTGGCGTACATCACCAACAACAGCTTCCTTCGTCGTGCTGAGTATCGCGCGCGGATCGAATCGTGTGGTGCACCTTTCGCGGCCGCCTCTCTATTCACGGCGGTTGGCCTCACCGCCGCACGATTTCATGAGGCTGGCGCGCGGAAGATCTTGGTATACGGAGCGACGGGACTCGTCGATGAGCTGCGCGCGACGGGCCTCGACGCTCGGGCCACCGCGGACCTTGAGGACGAAGCGGCACTCGCCGCGTGGGGCGTCGATGGCGTCTGCGTTGGACTGCACCGCCACGCGACCGAGAGAGAGCGTGCGCTGGCGACCGCGGCACTGCGCGCGGGGGCGCTCTTCATTACGCCGAATCGTGACGCTACCTACCCAGACCCTGGCGAGCTGACGCCCGGGACCGGGGCCGCGGTGGCCGCGCTTGAGGCGGCGAGCGGCGTGCGTGCGCTGGTAGTGGGGAAGCCCGCGCCAGACCTGATCCTTGCGGCGGCGGAGGCTGTGAGCGCGGCGCGCGAGGAGGTGGTGATGATTGGTGATTCACTCGCGACAGATATCGCCGCAGCAGACGCTGCAGGCGTCCGCTCCGTGCTGATGCTGACCGGTGTCACGAGTCGCGATGAGGCGGAGCGCGCCGCGGCGACGGGCGATGTGGCCCGTCCAACACGCGTGGCGTTCGACGCAGAGGAGTTGGCCCAGATCTTGGCGGAGTTGCGAGCGAGCTGAGCGGCCTTACGCGCCGCCAAGAGCGGCGTTACGCGCCACCGAGAGCGGTCAGCGCAATGTGTGTGCCAAAGGCGATGATCAGAAGCTGACCGATCAGTCGAGACGCGCGCACCGCACGTTCCGGCAGGAGCCGACCGGCCGCGGCACCAATCGCGCCGAGAAGCAGTTGCCACGAGAGGCTTGCGCCAGCGGCACCAGCGGTGAATGCGAGGGCGAGGAGCGGATCGCTCCCAATGCCCGGGAGTCCCACTGCAAGCGCAAGGAAGTAGAGCACCGTTGCAGGGTTCAACGCGGTAAGTGCAATGAAGCGTAGGTAGAGCTGCAGCGCACCTCCGCGCACGCGGGGATCGTTCAGGTTTGCGATCGCGCCGCCGCGCCCCTGCCAGAGTCCGTAGAGACCGCGCGCCCCAATGGAGATCAAGACGCCCCCCGAGATCACCTGGAGTGGGAGGAGGGCGCCTGCGAGCACCTGGCTGAGTGTCCCCCCAATAAAGAGGGCCGCGGCGCAGTAGATCAAATCGACGGTGGCGGCACCCGCCCCTGCGGCGAGCCCACGCCGAAGACCCCCCGCCATCCCGGTCTCAATAATGAGTACGGCGATGACACCGACGGGGACCGCGATCGCGTAGCCTGCGAAGATGCCAGCGAGGAGTGCGGCGTTCATCGCCGCATCATAGAGTTTGGGTGATCAGAAGGAGGGTGGAGTCATGGCGCGAGTCTTTCTTACGGGCGGGTCAGGGTTCGTCGGGAGCCACGTCCTCCCCGCACTGCTTGCGGCCGGCCACGAAGTTGTTGCGCTTGCGCGATCCCCGCGTGCTGCAGCAACGATCGCGCAACGCAACGAGCCCTACGCTACACGCCTGACGACGCGCATTGGTGATGTCACGAATCCCGCATCGCTTCCCGCGGCGCTCGCCGGCTGTGATGCGATCGTGCACCTTGTGGCGATTCCGCGAGATTGGAGCAAGGGCGCCGATCTCTTGCGCATCAATACGGCGGGAACCGAGGCGCTGATCGCCGCGGCATCGGCGGCCGGGATCAAACGTTTTGTGCATCTCGGTGCGCTCGGCGTGGAGGATCGAGAGGAGCTTCACTACGCAACATCAAAGGCGCGTGCAGAGCGCGCGGTTCGCGAGTCGTCGCTTGATTGGACAATCCTCAAGCCGAGCCTCATCTGGGGTGAGCGCGACGGTTTCTTCAATATCGTTGCGGCACTCGTCAAGATCCCAGCGCCCGCCGTTCCGGTTCCTGGCAACGGGAAGAGCCGTTTCCAGCCGGTCTGGGTAGGCGACGTCGCGCGTGCCGTTGTGCAGACGCTCGGCGATCCGACGAGCATCCGGCGCTCGTTTGAGTTGGGAGGTCCTCGCTACTGGACCTACACCGAAATCACGCAAGAGGTAGCGCGCGCGCTCGGCAAGCGGCGCATCGTGATCCCGATGCCCGTTCCGCTCATCAGCCTCGTGGCGGGTCTGTCAGAGGCGATCCGACTCCCGTTCCCCGTCGCAACAGACCAGTTGCGACAGTTGGCACTAGATAACATCGGCGCGACGGACGCCGTTGAGCGCGAGCTCGGTTTCGTTCCGCAAGACATGGGGGGTCGGCTCAGCTACCTGCGCCGCAAGATCTCTCAGCAGTAGCGAGGGGGAGCGATGCGATTTAGCGTCAGTGCTAGCGGATTCCAAGGGGCGACGGGGCGCGGCGGCGTTCTCGCCATCCCGTTGGCTACAGACAAGAGTCAGTCCACGTACATCACTGAGGTTGATCGTCGTAGTGGCGGCCAGCTCACGGCGCTCCGCGCGGTCGGAGAGGGGAGTGCTAAGCGCTTTCACTTCTCCTCGTCTCCGGCGGGAGGCCTCCCCGCCGAGCAGATCCTCTTCGCCGGTCTCGGCGGTGCAGAGAGCCTCGATCGACAGGCACTCGTTCGTTGGGCGGCGGCGGTCACCCGCAAACTTGCGGGTCGCAACATTCGTCGTCTCGTCATTGATGCCGCGCCGATCGTTGCTGCGCTGAAGGGTGCATCACCCGCACTCCGCGCCAACGGTGGCGCATCGTTCGGTGAAGGGATCAGTGAGTCTTCAACGTTGAAGCTTGACGCGGCAGTGCTCGCCGTTGAGCTCATCGTCCGTGGTGTCTCTGAAGGTTCATTCCACGAGGGCCTTGACGGAAAGAGTCGCGTGGAGGCGTTCCCTGCACCACTCGAGAGTGTGGAGATTCTCCTCCCATCAGGGAGCGACCTGACTGCCGCAAAGGCTGCAGTGCGACGCTCGGAGATCATCGCCGACGGCACGGTGCGCGGCGAATGAGATGCCACCGCTCGGCATCGCGGAAGAGGCGCGTGATCGAGCTCGCGCGGTTGGGCTTCGTGCGCGAATCATCGGTGCGCGTGAACTTGAGCGCATGGGTGCCGGCATGTTGATGGCGGTCGGACGTGGTTCTGAGAACCCACCATGCATGGTCGTCCTCTCTGGCGGAGCGCCGCGTGCAAAAGATCCACTCGGCCGCCGACTCGCCATGGTTGGGAAGGGCGTCTGC
>JBEDBF010000033.1:0-9004 GCA_041177405.1 Chloroflexota bacterium
CGGAGTTCGTGGGGTGCATGGAGGGCGCCAGTTGCTCGGCGATCTCGTTGAAGGGGAGGTGCACTACAGCGAATCAGAGCCGGAAGGAAGCGGTTGGGAGCGTGCGGTAGCCGCCGGACTGCTTGCGATTGGGAGTGCCTCCCCGGAGACGGTGCTTCGAGCACGGGCAGTCGGCGTGCGTGGCGTCATCCTTCATGGGCTCAGCGACGGTGAGCGCGATGCGTTGAACTCGTCGCTCGAGCGACGGATCGCCGCAGCCGTTGCTACGGCACCATTCGGGTTGATCATTATGACGCCGCGCCGATCAGTTTCGGCAAGCGCTGAACGGGTGGCGCAACTGCTACGAAGCCTTGATGGTGAGCGCGTGCGCTTCAGCGAGGAACCGGTGGGAATCATTGTGCACGGCGGTAGCGATCATCGTGAGGCGGGAGACACTCTCGTCACCGGTGGTGTCCACGAAGGCCGTACTGGAGTCTGGGAGGGGCTTGCGGATCCGCGTGCCGACGACCCGCTCGGTGCCGTTCGCATTGACGGAGCCCTCTGTGCCGTGCCGCTCGGTGATCTTCAGCGCCTCTCCGCGTGATCTCACTGCGTCTCCAACTTGCAAGCCTTGCGGCGACCGAGCGACTCGGCTCAGTCATCGCAGGACACCTTCAACCTGGCGATCGCCTCTTCCTGATCGGAGAGATCGGTTCTGGGAAGACAACGCTGGCACGCGCGGTGGGATTCGCGCTCCAGGCTGAACCGCCGCTCACGTCACCAACCTTCCTCCTTGTATCCGAACATCAAGGGGTGCTTCCGATCTGGCATGCCGACGCGTACCGACTCCCACCCGGAAGTGATCCTTTCGCCGCGGGCCTTATTGACGAACGCCACGCAGCGGGTGTGACGATCATTGAGTGGCCGGAACAGGTGGACTGGCCGATCCGAGGTAACGGGGGTGCGCACCTTGAGGTTGCGCTTACCGCCACCACAACCGAGGAAGAGCGAATCGCCACCATTCAGGTTGAGGATGCAGCGCGCGCGCGTACGCTCCGAGATGCTCTGGTCTCCGCGGGGTTCGAGGTGAGTGATGGCGCATAGTCAGACCGCCTTGATCCTAGACGGGTCGCTCTCGGGTGGGTGCGTGGCCCTCCTCACGCTCAACGGCCCAGCGGCAGGGAGCCTCAGGATCGCTGAAGAGGGTGTGCCGAAGCGCAGCCACCTTGAACGAATATCGGCGCTACTCCCAGGCGACGCCGCGCGTGCGGGACTGAGCGCCATCGTGATTGGCGTTGGCCCGGGGAGCTACACGGGAATCCGCGCTGCATCCGCCGCAGCGGCTGGAGTTGCGACCGCACTGGGACTGCCAATCATAAGCATCCCATCCGACCGTGCACTCTTCGCTGCCGCTGCTGATGTGGGCGGCGAGATAGTGGTCGTCCCACTTGGCACACGAGAGGTCCTTGTCATCCGCGAGACAGGAAGTGAGATCGCCGCTCATGTGGACGCCCCGGCCTCCGCTGACCTCGTCCGTGTTGCCGAACGTCTTCCACACGCGTTCGCTCAGCTCGCCGACGCAGCGCTGCGGGCGGCGATCGCCGCCGTATCGAGCGGAGAGACGCCAGAGCGGAGCGATATTCAGCTGCGATATCCCTCCCCGCCACGCGGCGCCATAGGGAGGGGAACCTAGTGCGACGAGATGAGTACGTGATTCGACCACTCAACATCACCGACCTCCCACTGATGCGAGCGATCGAGGAGGCGAGCTTCAGTACACCGTGGCCAGGGAACGCATATGAGACCGAACTGACGACCAATCGTTTGGCACGTTACATCGGGGCATGGCGTGATACCGAACTCCTCGGATTCGGCGGGATCTGGCTGATGGTGGACGAGGCGCATGTAACAACGATCGCCGTCGCGCCTGAGCTCCGCGGCGGCGGGCTCGGCACGGCACTGATGCTCGAGCTTCTTCAAGAGGCGCGTCGTGGTGGAGCGCGGGTTGCGACCCTTGATGTACGTGTTTCGAATGAGGATGCGCAGCGACTCTATGCACGACTCGGATTTGCCGTCGCAGGGCGAAGGGTTCGCTATTACGAGGAGAGTGGAGAAGATGCAATCATCATGACCACGGCGGAACTTCACGATCACGGTCAGCTAGCACGCGAGGCGCTTGCGAATGCGGCGCTCATGAGCGGAGGGCCACTCCCGCAGCCAGAGGCGTTTGAGGCGGTGGCGCGATGAACAAGCCACGCCTCATCCTTGCGGTGGAGTCGAGTTGCGATGAGTCGGCCGTTGCGTTGGTGCGAGAAGGGGGCGAGGTCGTCGTTGAGCGAGTGGCAAGCCAGAGTCAACTGCACGCGACGACTGGTGGGGTGATCCCTGAGGTGGCGGCGCGCGAGCATCACCTCTGGATTCCGCGACTACTTGATGAGATTCTCAACTCGCCAGTTGGTAAGGGGCACGTGGATGCAATCGATGCGGTCGGGGTGACGACCGGTCCTGGGCTGGTCGGTTCGCTCCTGGTTGGCGCAGGTGTTGCTGCGGCATGGGCGTGGGGGCGCGGCCTGCCGATTGTCCCCGTCAATCATCTCGAGGGACACTTTCGCGCCGGCTGGTTGCGCGACGCAGACTTCGCTGGGGTTGCGCCGCAGCTCCCCGCAATCGGACTTGTTGTCTCCGGCGGGCATACGCTGATCGTTCATGTACGAAGCGACGGAGTGAGTGAGCGACTTGGGAGCACCATTGACGATGCCGCCGGGGAGGCGTTCGACAAGATTGCGCGCCTCCTTGGCCTGCCATACCCAGGCGGCGCGGCACTCTCGGCGCTCGCGGCAACGTCATCTCAGCGCGTCGGCCGGAGTCGCCTCCCCGTTGCACGAACTGGAAATGAATACGACGTCTCATTTAGCGGCGTGAAGACGGCCGCGGCGCGGATGGCGCTTGCTGCCGCAGGGGTGCCCTCGAACGAACCCGGTCGTGCCACCGCCCTCCAAGCAGCGCTACGCGAACGTCCGGTCCCTCCCGCCGCCGCGGCAGAGATCGCCGCTGCGGCCGAAGAGGCGATCGTCACCGCACTGCTGGAGCGCGTCGAGTCGGCGCTCGTTGCGTATCCGGAGACTGGTCTGGTCGTCGGAGGAGGCGTTGCGGCAAACGGACCCCTTCGCAGAGGGCTCGCAGCGGTTGCGTTGCGGCATCAGCGTCTACTCAGCATCCCGCCCGTTCGCTGGTGCACCGATAATGCAGCCATGATTGGCGCCGCCGCGCATGCGGCACTGAGTGAGGGACGCGTAGCCGTGCAAGATCCTGGGCGCGGCCTCAAGGTGAGCGCTTCGTGGCCGTTCGGTGTCGAGGCGCCAACATGAGCGCCGCGCCACGTCGCGGCGCCTCCCGGTCGCTCCTTTCCGGACACGCGCCGAAGCAGCGGCTGAGCCAAAGCTTCCTTGTTGATCTTGAGGCCCGCGACGCGATCGTTGCGGCGGGTGGTGCGACCCAAGGCGAAACGGTGCTGGAGATTGGTCCTGGACTCGGCGTGCTGACAGAGGGCCTTCTGGGGGCGGGGGCACGCGTCGTTGCCATTGAGATTGACGATGATCTTCTCCCGCGCCTACATGAGAAGTTCGCGAGTGAGATCGCACGCGGCGACCTGACCCTCATCCACGGGGATGCGCTGAACGTTGAACTTGAACCGCTCCTCCCATCGCAAGGAGTCTGGCGCGTGGTGGCAAACATTCCGTATCACATCACAAGCCCGCTGCTCCATCGACTACTCCTCCTGGAGCACCCCGCAGAGCGGATCGTCCTGCTCGTTCAGCGGGAGGTGGCGGAGCGCGTTGCCGCGCCGGTTGGCGACTGGTCGTATCTCACGGCGTTCGTCCGTTCGCGATGTGAGGCACGCATTGTGCGCCACGTGCGTCGCGAATCATTTGAGCCCGTCCCCGCCGTGGATTCGGCCGTGCTCTCCCTTGACCGTTTGCCAGCCTCACCGCTCGCCGGACTCTCTGATGATGACGAGGAGCAACTCTGGAGGCTGGTGCAGGCGGGCTTCCGAGAGCGAAGGAAGAAGTTGCGGAACGCACTGCCCCGTGCACTGCCGATCCCAGCTGATCAGATCATGCAAGCGCTCGATCGCGCTGAGGCGGATCCAGACCTACGAGCGCAGGCACTCAGTGTTGAGGATTGGGTGCGTCTGCTGCGCGAGCTCGGAGACATTCCTGGTGCACCAACGCGTCCCCCACGCGTGATGCGAACGCTCCCAGGAGAGGCCCCCGCACGTCGCGGGCGTGTGGGCGCCGGACGTGTCCACTGGATTGAAGTTGACGCCCCGGGGAAGGTGAACCTCACCCTTGCGGTCGTTGGTCGCCGCGATGATGGATACCACGATCTTCACAGCATTGTGGCGCCACTTCGCGTCAGTGATCATCTTACGCTTCGACTTCTCGGGGGGGAGGGGACGGACGACGAGTTGCACTGTGCTGGCATTCCGATCAGCGGGGAGGGAGAGAATCTCATCCGCACGGCGATACGCGAGCTACGCAGAGAGTTGCCGATTCCGCCGCTGGACATCGTGCTGGAGAAGCGACTCCCCGTTGCGGCGGGACTGGGCGGCGGTTCAAGCGACGCGGCGGCGGCGCTGCGTGGTGCGCTTGATCTGTGTGCTGTGGAGCTGAGAGAAGAGCGGCTGATGCAGGTTGCTGCACGAGTCGGATCCGATGTGCCGCTCTTTATTCCTGGCGGCCCTGTACTCATGGAGGGGCGAGGCGAACGAATCACGCCACTCGCTCCGTGGAGTGATCCAGCGCCAGGCGTACTCTTGATCAGTGCGCGGGAGGGGATAAGAACGCCTGACGTATTCGCCGCGTTTGCGGCTGGCGTACGCGGTGATGCGTATGGTGCCGCACTCGTGAGCTCGCAACATCTTGCGAGCGAGGCTCTCGCTGGGCTCTCGACCGTCGCCCTCCTGCAGCGTTCGGCGGCACTCGCTTCGGCGAACGACCTTCTCGCTGCCGCCCGAGCCATCACGCCGTGGCTGCGCCCCCTTGACCACGCACTGCGTCGCCTCCTCGGCCGCCCACTCTCCCTCTCAGGTTCGGGGCCGACCCTCTTTCTCCTCTATCCTTCGCTCTACGAGGCCGCTGAGGCTGGCGCACTCGTCGAGGCGGCGATCAGCCGAGGTGAACTTGCGCTTCCCGATGGTGGCGTTGTCGTTACCGCGACAGAGTTTGCATCGTAAGAGAGGAGTAACCAATGAAGCGACCAGTGAGTGGTGACGGGGTGGCCCCAGCGATCGGTCCATACAGCGCGGCGATCACGACAGGCGACCTGCTCTTCTGCTCGGGTCAGCTCGGCATGGATCCAGCAACGGGTGCGCTCCGCGAAGGGGTTGCCGCCCAAGCGGAACAGGCGCTCACGAATCTGCGCGCACTCCTTTCCGCCGCAGGATTCGGCGTTGAGCACGTGGTCAAGTGCACCATCTTCCTTACTGACCTCGCCGACTTCACCACGGTGAACGAGATCTACGGTCGCACCTTCACCCAGCCGTACCCGGCACGCTCAACCGTGCAGGTTGCGGCGCTCCCGAAGGGGGGACTGGTCGAGATTGAGGCGATCGCCCAGAGGGTGGGCTAGACTCCCCTCCAGATGACACCCTCAAGTACTGGGCCGGAGCGCCTTTCGGGCGTGACGGCCATCATCCTCGCTGCTGGAGTCGGTTCGCGGATGCACGCCGCTCAGCCGAAGGTTCTCCACCCTCTCCTTGGACGCCCAATGGCGATCTGGGTTGTGGAGGCGGTGCGAAGCGTGCTGAGCGATCCGGCACTCCTGCTCCTCTCCCCGGCAACCGCTTCACTTCATGCGCTTGCACCCTCCGGGACACTACGCGCCGAGCAACCACAGCCGCGCGGAACCGGCGACGCCGTTCGCTGTGCACTCCCCGCACTCCCTGCAGGGGCTACTGAAATCTTGATCGCCTGTGGCGACACACCACTACTCGAACCGAGCAGCATCAGCGCGCTGATCGCCGCGCGCCGCGCTGCACGCGCGCCAATCGCGCTCGCCGCCTTCCACGCCGAAGATCCAACCGGATACGGTCGCGTTGAGCTGAACGACGAGGGCCGAGCAGTCAGAATTGTGGAAGAGCGGGACGCGACGGTGGAGGAGCGCGCGAACGATCTTGTCAACGCGGGTCTCTACGCAGTTGATCGTGCGTGGCTTGAGGGCGCCCTAACAAGGCTTTCCCCGTCAGCCGGAAGCGGAGAGATCTATCTGACTGACCTTGTTGCGTACGCCGCGGCCGAGGGGACGTCAGCTCCAGTGCTCCTTGGCAGTGGGGCTGACCTTGAAGGGGTGAATGATCGACGCCAATTCGCGGATGCGGCCGCTGCGCTGCGTGAGCGAATCAATGGGGCTCACCTTGATCGTGGTGTTGGGATGATCGACCCTACGACAGTCTGGATTGAGCCGACGGTGAGCATCGCTGCGGACGTTTCCATTGAACCGAACGTGATGCTGAGCGGCAATACCTCAATCGGCGCGCGGACACGGATTGAATCCGGCTCCAGGATCCGTGAGAGCGTGATTGGCGAAGACTGTGCAATTCGTGCGAGCGATATCGATGCATCGACGATCGCGGACGGGGTAGACGTTGGTCCCTTCGCGCACATTCGACCAGGCTGCACGATCGGTGCAGGGTCACATGTTGGGAACTTCGCGGAGCTCAAAGCAACCACGCTCGCAGCAAAGGTCAAGGTGGGACATCACTCCTACCTTGGTGACACCAGCGTCGGGGAATCGAGCAACATCGGTGCGGGGACCATCACGGCCAACTATGACGGTGAGAAGAAGCACGCAACCACGATTGGGGCGGGCGTCTTCACAGGCGTTGGGACGCTGATCGTGGCCCCACTGACCATGGGTGATCGCTCCAAGAGCGGTGCTGGAGCGGTGGTGCTGAAGGATGTGCCCGCGGGGGCACTCGTGGTCGGAGTTCCTGCACGCACAGTTGGCGGCGAGTAGGCGATGGAATCCGTGTTCGCCGATCTTGGCCTCATCCTTCTGTTGATCATCCTCAACGGCTTCTTTGTGGCGGTTGAGATTGCCTATGTGAGCGTGCGTCGTACGCGGCTGAGCGAGCTTGCCGATGAAGGAGATCGGCGTGCCGTGCGCGCACTGCGCCTTCTTCGAGACCCAGGTCGCTTCCTCGCGGTGATCCAGGTTGCAATCACCTTCCTTGGCGCGCTCGCTTCCGCCGTTGCCGCGGTCAGCATCGTGGAGTTGGTCTCTGCGCCGTTAAGTGGAATCTCTTGGATTGGCGAACGCGCCGCACCGATCGCGCTGCTCCTGGTCACCCTCCTCGTCTCTGTCTTCTCCATTGTGCTCGGGGAGTTGATTCCAAAGGGGTTTGCGCTCGCGAATCCCGATCGTATTGCGCTCACAGCTTCAGGCCCCATCTCACTCTTTGCGAAGGTGTTGAGCCCTCTGGTCGGGCTGCTCGTGCTCCTCACCAAGGCGATCTCAAAGCCGTTCGGCATCGATCCAACGCGCACACCAGAACTTTCGGCGGCGGAGATCCGACTGATCGTAGAGCAGGGGAGCCAGCAGGGTGTCCTTGAGGCGGAAGAGGAGCAGATGATCTCTGCAGTGATGTCGCTCAGTGACTCAAAGCTGCATGAGGTCATGGTCCCTCGTATTGACATCATCTCCATTGACGAGGAGGCCACCTTCGATGAGGCGGTCGAGGTGGTGCTCAAAGAGGGGCACAGTCGCACACCGCTCTACCGAGAGTCGATTGATCACGTCACCGGCATTCTCTACGCGAAGGATCTCCTCCGCATTATCGCGGCGGGCGGTCCACGTCCGCGACTTCGCGACATCATGCGCCCTGCGCTCTTCGTCCCCGAGTCGCAGTCGGTCGATGATCTACTCCACGAACTGCAGCGACGGAAGGTGCACATGGCGATCGTGCTCGATGAATACGGCGGAACCGCCGGCCTCGTGACGATCGAAGACCTTCTCGAGGAGATCGTCGGTGAGATCCAAGACGAGTTTGATGAAGAGGAGCCGATGAGTGTGGAGATCGCTCCAGGCGAGGTGATCTTGGACGGACGTGCCGACATTGATGAGCTCACCAACCTGATAGACCCGCCTCTTGAACTTGAGGATGATGAGGAGTACGACACGCTTGGGGGGTTTGTCTACCACCGTATCGGTCGCGTCCCAGTGGTCGGAGACAGCGTGACTATTGCCCCCTTTGTCATCAGCGTGGTTAAGGTGAGTGGCCGCAGGGTGGGGAAGGTTCGCGTACGTTGGACCCCAGCTGCAGTCACTGCTGAAGGCGGGGAGAGCGAAGGGAAGTAACGTTCAGGAGAGGCCCTACGCGGAGATAACGCGCTCCATGATCTCTTCAAGCCGAACGATCGCAATCGGATTGATCGCTGGCACCGCTCGGATCTCCGTCAACGCACGCTCTCTCCAGAGGGCGGCCTGTTCGCGCGTGTAGGCCTCCGCACCTGTTCGCGCCAGGACGGCCAGCCCTTCGGCGACAAGTGCGCTGCTCGGATCCGCCGTTGCAAAGAGACGATCAAGCGTGGATCGATCGTCTGCATCTGCGCGCTCGGCTGCGTAGAGAACCGGGAGTGTCTTCTTGTGGCGTGCCAAGTCTGATGGCGCCTTTCCGGTTTTTGCTTCACTCCCCCAGATGCCGAGCAGGTCGTCATTGATCTGGAAGGCGAGCCCAAGGGCCCAGCCAAACGTGCGGAAGCGCGTGATGACCTCTTCGTCATCTGTTGCCAGCATGGCGGCCGACTCCACACCGCCAGAGATGAGCGCTGCGGTCTTTCGCCCGATCATTTCAAAGTAGTGCTCCACGCTCTGCATCTCACGCTTCTGGCTCGCCGCAATGTCAATGAACTGCCCCTCGCAGAGTCGGAGACACGTCTGGTCGTAGATCTTCATCATGCGGATGACCTTCGCGTCGGAGAATCCAAGATCGGTGAGGCGGTGTGCTGCAATGCGACTAATGGTG
>JBEDBF010000034.1:0-8933 GCA_041177405.1 Chloroflexota bacterium
CTGGTCAAGCCCCGTCACACGTTCATGTGCACCAGGCCGCTCTTTCGCACCATGGAGCTTGCGCGCGATCGCCTTCTGCAAGATGTCGGTCACGAGCGTACTCTTTCCGCTCCCAGAGACTCCAGTGACGGCGATAAATCGACCAAGAGGGAACTCCACATCAAGCCCCTTCAGGTTGTGCTCGCGCGCCCCCTTCACGACGATGCTCTTTCCGCTCCCCTTCCGTCGTTTGGTCGGAACCTTTACGGCGCGATCGCCACGGATGAATGCGCCCGTAATCGAGTCACGTGCCTCGGTCAGCGCCTTCAGCGTACCGTTGACCACCACCCTCCCCCCGAGCTCTCCAGCACCCGGACCAATGTCGACAATCCAATCGGCCGTGCGGATCGTCTCTTCATCATGCTCCACCACCAGCACCGTGTTCCCAAGGTCGCGGAGTCGCAGCAGTGTGGCGATCAGGCGAGCGTTATCGCGTTGATGCAAGCCAATCGATGGCTCGTCAAGGATGTAGAGCACGCCGACAAGGCGTGACCCAATCTGCGTGGCGAGGCGGATGCGCTGCGCTTCGCCGCCCGAGAGCGTGGTGGCGGTGCGATCAACGGTGAGGTAGTCAAGTCCAACATCTACGAGGAAGCCAGCCCGTTCGGCAATCTCTTTGACGATCGCCTTGGCGATTGTTCGCTCGCGTTCGCCGAGGAGTGGCGTGAGGGCGTTGATCCACGTGGTGAGTTCGCCGATCGGCATCGCCGCAACCTCGGCAATGTTCTTCTCCGCGACGCGCACTGCGAGCATCTCTGGCTTTAGGCGGCGCCCCTTGCACTCGGGGCAGGGGCGGCTCACCATGTAGCGCTCAATCTCCACGCGAACGAGTTCGGAGTCCGTCTCGCGGTGGCGGCGCTCAAGGTTCGCAATGATCCCCTCGAATGCCGCCTTATACGTGTTCCGATAGCTCGCGTTCTCATAAGTAACCGTGAAGCGATCCTCGCGTTCGGCGTTGAGCAGATACTCCTGTGCCGCGGCGGGGAGCTCACCGATCGGCGTCTTCGGGTTCCACTTCTTCGCCTTCATGGCGGCGGTCACCACCTTCAGGTACCAGCTCCCCTCTGGAGAGCGCGACCACGGCACGAGTCCCCCTTCAAGGACCGACTTCTCCGGATCAATCACACGCTCCGGGTCTACCTCGAGCCGGAAGCCGAGACCCGTGCACTCGGGGCATGCGCCATGCGGCGAATTGAAGCTGAAGGAGCGCGGCTCGAGGTCGTCCATCACCGTTCCGTCATATGGGCAGCCGAGCTTCTCGCTGAAGAGTCGCTCCTCGAACGTTGGCTTAGAGCCCTCCGCAGCGGCCGAGGAGATGATGACGAGGCCTTCGCCGAGCTTCAGCGCCGTCTCGACAGAATCGGAGAGCCGGCTGCGATCCTCTGGCGGCAGCGGCTTCCCCTTCTCATCAACGGGTCGCCGCACAATAAAGCGGTCCACCACCACCTCGATGCTGTGTCGCTTCTTCTTGTCGAGTTTCGGTGCGTCGTCGAGGTCGTAGAGCACCCCGTTGACGCGCACGCGGCTGAAGCCCGCCTTCCGCGCGGCGTGGAAGAAGGTCTCCCCTTCACCCTTTCGGTCACGGAGCACCGGGCCAAGAACGAGGAGTCGAGTCCCATCTGGAAGTTGCAGAATCTCGTCCACGATGTGGTCGAGTGAGACACGACTGATCGGACGATCGCACTTCGGGCAGTGCGGCGTACCAGCACGCGCGTAGAGCAGTCGGAGGTGATCCCAGATCTCGGTGATCGTCCCAACGGTTGAGCGCGGGTTTCGCGAGGAGCCCTTCTGGTCAATCGAAATAGCGGGCGAAAGCCCATCAATGAGATCAACGTCTGGCTTCTCCATCTGGCCGAGAAACTGACGCGCGTATGCGGAGAGGCTCTCCACATATCGGCGCTGCCCTTCGGCGTAGATCGTGTCAAAGGCGAGGCTCGACTTTCCAGAGCCGGAGATTCCGGTCACGACGACGAGTCGGTCACGCGGAATCTCAAGGTCGATCCCTTTGAGGTTGTGCTCTCGGGCACCGCGAATGACGATCTTCTCCTGTGCCACTTCAACCCCTCCTGCGCGGACGCTCGCCGCGGCGCTTGATCACATTCGGGGTCACGCTCGGATCCCATGTGCGTCGCCGTGAGGGTACCGAATCGGTGCCTCGCGGCGGCTCAGGAGCCCCAGCAGTTTCGTCAGACTCCTCGTGCTCATCACGAAGTCCAGGCAGCCAATCCGCAGCGGTATCGAGCGCGGGGGCGAGGACGGTGCGTGCGGTCCCGCTGGCGATACGTCGAGGCATGAGATCACGCCCGCGAGGCTCGGCGGCATCATCCGCAGCGCGCTCGGCGAGTCGCGCAATCCTCACGGCGGCGTTCTCTTCGAGAACCCCTTGCCGAAGGCTGCGGAGCTCATCACGAATGGAGGCGGCACGCTCGAACTCCAGCTCTTTTGCGGCAAGGCGCATCTGTGCCTCAAGTTGCTTCACCATCTTTTCAATCTCGCTGCGACCAATCTCGCTCAGCGCACCACCCTTTCCACCAGCATAGGAGTCGGCCTTCTCCGCCACGCTGCGGAGCCGGTCATTCAGGTCGCGAATCGGCTTGCTGATCGTGGTCGCAGTGATGCCGTGCGCGGTGTTCCATCGCTCTTGAATCCCGCGTCGTCGGTCTGTCTCAGAGATCGCAACGCGCATCGATTCGGTCATCTTGTCTGCGTAAAAGACGACCTCGCCGCCCGTGTTGCGCGCGGCACGCCCGACCGTTTGAATGAGTGCCCAGGCGCTCCGCAGGAATCCCTCCTTGTCCGCGTCAAGAATGGCAACGAGCGTCACCTCTGGAAGGTCAATCCCCTCCCGTAGCAGGTTGATCCCGACGATCACGTCAAACACACCGAGGCGAAGGTCGCGGAGGATCTCCACTCGTTCGAGCGTATCGATCTCGCTGTGGAGATAACGAACGCGGACGCCTGCCTCCTCAAGGTAGGCGGCGAGCTCTTCGGCCATGCGCTTTGTCAGTGTGGTGATGATCACCCGTTCACGCCGAGCGATCCTCTCTTGGACGCGCCTCATCAGATCGTCAATCTGACCGGCGGTGGGGATAACCGTGATCTTTGGGTCGACCACACCGGTTGGTCGGATGAGCTGCTCCACCACGCGTTCCTGTTTCGACATCTCATAGCTCCCCGGAGTTGCCGAGACGTAGATTGCTTGACGCACGCTCTCCTCGAACTCCTCAAAGGTGAGAGGGCGATTATCCAGCGCGCTCGGAAGACGGAAGCCGAAGTCAACGAGGATCTCTTTCCTCGAGCGATCATTCTTGTACATGCCAACCACCTGCGGAATGCTCATGTGGCTCTCATCAACGACAAGGAGCCAATCTGCGGGGAAGTAGTCAAGCAGCGTCCACGGGCGCGAGCCGGGCTCTCGGCGCGAGAGGTGGCGAGAATAGTTCTCGATCCCCGAGCAGTAGCCAACCTCACGCATCATCTCCAGGTCAAATGTGGTCCGCTGTCGAAGGCGGGCTGCCTCAAGGACCTTTCCGGAGGCTTCAAGCTCGCGGCAGCGGGACTCCATCTCCTGCTCAATGTCTCGAATCGCCTCCGCGAGTTTCTCCGAAGGAGTTACATAGTGAGTTGCGGGGTAGATCACCATCTCGTTTCGTTCGGCGAGGATCTCACCAGTCAGCGGATCTACCTCGGCGATACGCTCGACCTCATCGCCGAAGAACTCCACGCGGAGGATCGTCTCTTCGCCCGCAGGCTGCACCTCGATCGTGTCGCCACGGACGCGGAACTTGGCTCGCCCGAGCGTGGCATCGTTGCGCTGATACTGCAGATCAACGAGGTGCCGCAGGATCGCATCGCGGCGGTACTTTCCCGCCTTGCGGACCCGAAGGATGGTCGCTCCGTAATCTACCGGTGCACCAAGACCGTAGATACAGCTGACTGAGGCCACGATGATCGTGTCGCGGCGTTCAAAGAGTGCCTTGGTGGCGGCGTGGCGCAACTGGTCAATCTCATCATTGCGACTTGAGTCCTTCTCAATGTAGGTGTCAGATCGCGGAAGGTACGCCTCTGGCTGGTAGTAGTCGAAGTAGGAGACAAAGTACTCCACCGCATTCTCTGGGAAGAACTCCTTGAGTTCGGAGTAGAGCTGCGCTGCCAGCGTCTTGTTATGGGCGAGGACCAGGGTCGGTCGCTGTACCTGCTGGATGACATTGGCGATCGTAAAGGTCTTCCCTGTCCCAGTAGCACCCAAGAGGACTTGGTGGTGGAGCCCAGCGCGAAGCCCCTCCACGAGTCCTTCGATCGCCTTTGGCTGATCACCCGTTGGCTGGAAGTCTGAGCGCAGCACAAATGCCGCACCGAGCGCGGGGGTGTGATCAGTCGGCTGGATTGGCGTTGGCTTCACCCGTTGAGCATAGAAGGCGAACTGCATCCGCCGCCGCCGCGGCACCCTCGGCCAAAGACCCTCCAGCATCGATTGGGAGTGCCCCCGCCGCAAGGAGTCGCGTGCGAAGACCCGCCTGGACGGCCTCGCGCTGGGCGAAATCCTCCGCCGTCATCCCACGCTCAAGGAGTCTCGCCTGTCGAATATCGCGCGGAGCGTCAATGAGGAGAACTCCGTCCAGCGATTCAACAAGGCCCGACTCTAGTAGCGCAATTGCTTCTACAAGGAGGAGTGCCGCGCCGCTTGAGTCAGCCGCTGCACGCGCCTCACCAATCGCCTCACGAGCGATCGGCCACTGGAGGGCCTCAAGCGCGCGTAGCAGCTCCGGTCGTGCAAACGCCGCAGTCGCAAGTTTGGCGCTGTCAAGGCTCCCATCTTCGCGTTGGGCTTCGGGAGCAAGCGCTGCGATCGCGCGTTGCAGTGCAAGAGAGCTTCGCCGTGCCTCACGCAACACAGCATCCGCATCAATGGAGAGTACCGCGCCACCCAGATCACTCGCCAACGCACGGTCTTCCTTGAGCGCGTGCACGATACTGCTCTTCCCCGCGCCGATCGGACCAGCAACGCCGATCACCTTCACGCGATCACCTCCCCCTCCAGTGCGAGCCAGGCCTCCTCCGCTGCTGCGAGCGCAGATGACACATCGGCAAGCTCACTCGTAACACGCGCAAGCTCTGTGTACGAGTCGAGTACCTTCGGGTCGAGAAGATCCAGTTCAAGCTGTGATTTGCGCAACCCGAGTCGCTCAAGGTCGGCATCTATGGCGGCACGGCGTCGACGCGCCTGCTCCTTGCTGAGCGATGGCCCCTTCCGACTCTTCGCCAGCACCATATCTGCCTGGCTCCCGGACGACTTCTTCTTATCTCGCGTTGTGCGTGCGCGCTCCGACACAAGTTGACGAGGTGCTCCTGCTCGCGCTTCTGCGTTGGCCACCGTCCAACCCTCCGCGACCGCACTCCTCCATGCACGCCACCCACCATCAAAACGCACGATGGCTCCGTCGCTCACGACCCAGAGCTGGGTACAGATGCGCTCAAGGAGGCGACGATCGTGACTGACCAAGAGCACCGTCCGTTCACCTTCAAGCAGGAAGCGCTCAAGGGATTCGCACGCGTCCACATCTAGATGGTTCGTCGGCTCGTCGAGGAGGAGGAGATTGGACGGCAGCAGCCCAAGGATTGCCAGTTCGAGGCGACTCCGTTCGCCACCAGAGAGCACGGCCACCTCCTTATCAACTTCGTCTCCGCGGAAGAGGAATCGGGCGAGGTGGCCACGAGCGACGGCTGCCTCAACGGGAACGGCAGCCCGAAGCGCCTCAATGACAGTTGCACCGTGTAGTCCGGCGGCGCGTACCTGTGCGAGATATGCGGGGACCACTCCTTGCGCAACGTGAATCTCACCGCTCAGCGGCGCGAGCAGCCCAGCAATGCTCTTCAGGAGCGTAGTCTTTCCCGCTCCGTTCGGCCCAACGATGCCGACACGCTCGCCGCGTCGTAGCACGATGCGCTCCGCTCGAGCGATCACTCGACGCGTTGGCTCTCGGTATCCAACCTCCGCCTCCACGAGGCGTACCGGCTCCGCCGGACCTTGCCCCGCCCCCGCGGCAGAGATCGCAAGTCTGGCGCGTCGTTTCGGCGCGACCACCGGCTGGATCGCAGCCAGCCTCCTCTCATGTTCGTGCATCTTGCTGTACTTCCTGTGGCTGCGATACGTCTGAATCAGCTCACGTTCTCGTGCGATCTCCTTCGTCCGGCGCTCAGCATCTCGCTCCGCATCTGTCTCACTCGCCTCACGCTGTTGCGCATAGGCCGAGTAGTTACCGCGGAATCGAGTGACCGCGTGGTTGCGTACCTCCCACACTCGATCAACGACTGCATCAAGAAAGGAGCGGTCGTGGCTCGCCACAACCAAGGCACCAGCACGAGCGCGCAGCGCCCCCTCAAGCCATTCGATCGCCTCTACATCCAAGTGGTTGGTCGGCTCGTCAAGCAAGAGGAGGTCTGGATCGGCGATGACAAGTCGCGCAAGTGCGACCCGCGTCTGCTCTCCACCAGAGAGTCGCGCAGGCGACTCTCCGTGTCTCGACGATGGAAAACCGAGTCCTCGAAGCGCCGACGCTACTCGATCATCAATCGTGTATCCGTCTAGCGCATCAAAGCGCTGGCGGGCGGCGGCATACTCTGGCGTTGCAACACGCCCGATCGCCTCGGCGTCGTGCAGCTCCTTCTCGATCAATCTGATCTCCTCGGCACCGCTTCGGACCGCCTCAGTAAGCGTCGCCGATCCTAGAAGCTGTGGGTCATGCGAGGACTCCTGTGCCAGCACCTCAATCTTCACCCCTCGGGCGCGATCAACACGACCACGATCCGGCTCGTCTCGCCCAATCATCATGCGCAGCAGCGTCGTCTTCCCGGCACCGTTTGGCCCGACGAGACCGATTCGCTCGCCTGCCGCCACGCTAACGGTGACACCCTCGAGGATCGTGACCGCCCCGATCTCACGTCCCACCTCGTGCAGCGAAAGGATGCTCACTGCACACCTCCTGTGCGCACCGCTCGACGTCGCGCCGCAGCACGCTCTGCCGAGGTTGCCCCTGCACTCCCCTCTGAGAGCGCTTCACTCCATCGAGGACCTCGCCGTGGCGATGCGGTGGGCGTCAAACTTCCCGAGGAACCAGCGGCGCGTCGCCCACGCGGCATCGGCTGACAGCGGGGGCAGAAGTGCGTTCCACGACCCCCGAGCATCACGCGTCGAATCGTGCTGCCACATCGCAAGCATGGCTCACCACCACGCTGATACACCGCAAGCCGCTCCTGCATCGCTCCATCTCCGTCTGGACCGGTGTAGTCGTCGATGGAGGAACCGCGTGCTGCAACCGCCTCACTCAGGAGTGCGACGATTGCACTGTGCAGCCGCTCCACCTCTGCCACTCTGAGCGTTGCAGCCGTCGCGAGCGGATGCAGACGCGCGCGCCAGAGCGCCTCATCGGCATAGATGTTTCCGAGTCCGGCGATGAATCGCTGATCCAAGAGCAGGCTCTTGAGTCGACCTCGGCGCCTCTGCAAGTCGCTCGCGAATCGCGACACGGTGAAGGTTGCCTCCAACGGTTCGGGTCCGTGTCCGCTCAGTGCCGGCTCGTCCAGTGGATCCAGTGAACGCGATGGGCTCCCATCGCCTCTCCGAGCGACAAGGGCGAGCCTGCCGAAGGCTCGCACGTCGCGAAATCGAATGACACGGCGATCACTGAGGAGGAGCTCAGCTCGGACATAGGCGTCTGGCGCGGAGCTCTCTGGCAGGACGATCAGTTGGCCCGTCATCCGAAGGTGCACCATCAGGATCAGTCCCCCTTCAAGATCGATGAGTACCCACTTCGCCCGCCGGCGCACTCCTTCTATGCGACGATCCGCGATGGCGCGTGCGAATGTTTCGGGATCGGGCGTGCTCAGATTCGCCGCGCGAATGATCCGTCCGCCACGAATCATTGATCCGCCGACGAGTCGCGCAAGGTCGCGCGCAACGGTTTCGACTTCTGGTAGTTCAGGCATGCCCACTCCACCGCTGCATCTCATCCCAACGGAGACCCACCTTCGCCTCAACCGTGAGCGGAACGTCGAGGGCGAGTGCCCCTTCCATCGTCTCAATCAGGAGGGGCACGAGTCGGTCAACCTCGGCGACTGGTGCCTCAAGCAGGAGTTCGTCGTGAACCTGAAGGATCAGGCGCGATGTGAGTCCAGCTTCGCGGAGGCGCGGACTCAGTCGAATCATTGCCACCTTAATGATGTCAGCCGCAGTCCCCTGGATCGGGTGATTGATGGCGGCCCGCTCACCTGCAGCTCGAAGCGCGGGGTTCGCCGCACGAAGTTCAGGGATTGGGCGGCGTCGACCGAGTTGCGTTGTCACAGCACCGTGCGCGCGCGCCTCCTCTTTGATGGTGTCGATGTAGCGCTTGATGCCCGGGTATCGTTCAAAGTATCCCGCGATGAATGACTTCGCCGCCTCGCGGGAGATCCCCGCACGCGTTGCCAAACCGAAGTCCCCCATCCCATACGCAATGCCGAAATTCACCATCTTCGCCATCGCTCGCTCACCGTCATCCACCTGGTCGAGCGGCTTATCTAGCACGCGTGATGCCGTCGCACGATGAATATCCTCCCCCGCCGCGAAAGCCGCGATGAGGTGTGGGTCACGAGTGACATGCGCAAGGATGCGCAGCTCAATCTGACTGTAATCGGCTGCCACAAGTCGATGCCCTGGCTCCGCAATAAACGCGTGCCGAATCTTTCTCCCCAACTCCGATCGTATAGGGATGTTTTGCAGATTTGGATCTACGCTGCTCAACCGACCAGTCGCGGCGACCGCCTGTTGGAAGGTTGTGTGGATGCGACCGTCTGCCTCCACAAGCTTCGGCAGCGCCTCAACATAGGTGCTCTGCAGCTTGGACACGGTACGCCAC
>JBEDBF010000035.1:0-8789 GCA_041177405.1 Chloroflexota bacterium
GGCGGGAAGCCTTGCGAGTCTGCCGAGTGAGTCGACCATCGCCGCATCATCACCCCCTGGAAGGTCGGTCCGTCCCCATGCACCCTGGAAGAGTGTGTCGCCGCTGTAGAGGATGCCCGCCCCCTCGTCGTGCAGGGAGATGGATCCTTCGGTGTGTCCGGGCGTGTGCATCACAAGGAGGTCGATCGCACCAGCACGAATGCGATCCCCTTCGGAGAGATCGCGAGTTGGGACGACTGCAGGGATTGGAAATGGTGCCGCTATCGGTCGAGGATCCACGAGCCGATGACGATCAAGCGGATGCGAACCAATCGCGAGTTCACGTGACTCATGCGCGCGCACATGCCCTGCAAGTCCAGCGAGCTCTCCCATGTGATCCCAATGGCCATGTGTGGCCAGTGCCAACACAAGCCTCCACTTGCGTTCTGCAAGCGCTGCGACGAGCTCCGGTAGCGAGGGGATCGCCGGATCAATGACGATTGCTTCGTGGCGCTCGGTATCTCCGAGCAGAGCCACATTCGTTCGGAGCGGCCCAATTGGTAGGAGAAGAAGTTCAGCGCTCATACGTTCACTCTCGCTTTCGAGCAGCGAGTCGGGAGGCTGCGGGACTGATTGAACGTGGATCCAGCTCTCGCTTCAGTGTCTCAGCGTCTGCAGAGGTGAGGCGCAGCAGATCGGCAAGGGCGTCGAGCGTCTTCGCCACGTGTGCGCGGTTCACGCTCCCCTCTCGGGCCGCCGTCACCTGTGACGGGCGCTCGGTAAACCCAACACGCACGCCGCCACGGCCTCCCAGTGAAGCGGCGTACTTGAGCCCCCAGAGCAGGACCTCACGCGCCTCGATTGGATCTCCTCCTGATCCGACGAGCGCAAGGATGAGTCCGCGATCACCTGGGAGGGTGGCTGCGGCGCGCCAGGCGTCCGGATCTGCGATCGGGTCGATCAACAGGCTCTCCGCCGGAAGTTGATCCCACTCCGACCCACTGAGCGGTGCAAGTGGCGCATCAACACAGATCAGCATGCGGTGCCGCCCCGCACCCGCAGTGAGTGCCGCGGCGAGACGCGTGACCTGAGTCGTCAGATCGCTCTCGGTCGCTCGCAGTGCACTCGTACGAATCGCAATGATCTCTGCCTCCGTCTGCGCTGCAGCAGCGACAGCCGCCTGTAGGTCCGACGATCCGCTGTCATGAACGATTAGTGCCCCTTGCAGTCCAGCCGCACGCGCCGCTGCCAGCTCATCGACGCGATCGGTGAGGTATGGACCGCCAAGCGCAGCGACGGCGGCAACACGCTCTTCGACGGTTGCGGAAACGTCTGACGTTGAGAGGAGTGTGGCAAACAACGCTAGATCGGAAGTGTGGTTCGCATCAGGGCAAGCGGATACCAATTCAGGAAGATGAACAGAAGTCCGATCGCCACGAGTGCGATGTAGACCTGTTCTCGTCCCGCACCACCGCTGATCACGCCCGCCCACCGACTTCGCATGGACTCTGCACGCGTTGGGGGGACAAGCACACCGAGCAGTAGCCCGAGTGCCAAACCGCCGAGATGTGCCGCGTTGTCGATCCCACCACCCACGACATTCAGCCCAAGGCCAAAGACGAGGTTGATCGCAATCAGACCGCCAATCTGTGCCAGCGCTGCGCGCACCCCGCGCTCCACGAGCGGACGATGTGCCCACTCCGCGCCGAGCGCAACTCCGAAGAGCGCGAACACGCCGCCTGATGCCCCAACGGATGGGATTTGCGGTGTCCAGATCGCGCTTGCGAGTGACGCACCGAGAACGCCGAGCAGGTACCAGAGGGCGAGCCGCTGTGTGCCGTAGAGGCGTTGCACCAGGCGCGCCCCAAGATCTAACGCGAAGAGATTGAAGAGGAGGTGGAGCGGGCTGCCGTGCACCAGCGCAACGGTGAGCAGACGCCATGGTTCTGCACTCAAGAAATCGCCGCCTGCACTATCCACCTTGATCAGCGCGAGAGGCTCAAGAACTCTCGGGAAGGCGAGCGCGGCAGCGGATACCACTCCAGTGATCAGAAGCGCTGCTGTGGGCGCGACGCGATCCATCACGCCCCCGCGTGAGCGGGCAAAGGCGAGCCGTGCGCGCACGCCACTTCCGCCAGTCTCTTTGATCAGCCAGCCAATCCGTGATGCCACCTCGGCTCGCGCGCGATCGTTTGGCGCATCGCGTTCTGCGCGCTGGTACTCGCCGAGGGCATCTTGTAGGCGACCTGCCGTCACGTGAAGTGCGGCGAGACGCCTTCGAGCGACGAATCGAACCTCCTGCTCCCCGCTCTGCGATGCACCGTGCAGTAGCTCGCGCGCCTCGTCGTCACGGCCGAGGCGAACCAGTGCCTCTGCGGCGCCAATTGATGCACGGCCGGCCAGGTTGAGATCTCCACTCCCTGCGGCGCGCCAGAAGCGCTCAAGGGCGGCCTCTGCATCGCCAGCATCAAGCGCATCGGCGCCCGCGTCGATCAGGCGACCGGCCTCTTCGTGGCTGATCGGCCCACTAGAGCGCAAGAGTTCGTTCAGTTCCACCTGGTGAGCGTATGCGATCGGCTACGCCTTCGCCGCCCCGCCCTCATCGGAGGTGAGCAGTCCTGCAAGGACTGCGTCGAACTCGGGAGTATCCGGTCTGGGGCGCGCCAAGAAGAGTGGCGGCGCAACGTCCCGCACCGAAATGACAGTTCCAGAGGCACCGCTCGCTACCGCTGACACCACTCCCTGCTCAAGGCCGGCGTCGCCGACCACCACCAGGTGCGCACCGCTGTACGCAGCCTCCTCCGCCACACTCTCAATAAGTGAGACGCTCTCCGGATCTACCAGAAGTGCTGCAGAGTAGCTGGTCAGATACCGAAGTCCGAGTTGCGCATCGCCACGATCAAGCGGAACCCCACGAGCAGCTGAGCCAACTGGGGTGGAGAGTGCGGCGTCGCGCAAGAGGGCGACGTGCCCAACGCCATCACGCGCAAGCGAAAGGGTCAACTCCTCTCCGACTCGGTCCGCTCCAATTCTGCCGATCAACTCAACCTGCTCACCGCCACGCACGAGCAGACGTGCGACGCGCACACCGAGCCCACCCGCTACATATGAACCCTCCCCAGCATCCACTGCGATTGGACTGCCGATGATCGCGATCACCTACGACTCCCCTTTCACGGGCTCGCTGCGAACCTCAACTGAAAAGCCGGCGCTGCGCAGCGACGCTTCAATTGAGGCGGCGTCACCGACGACAACGATGCGCTCGCGCTCCGCCGCGAGTTCCTCCGCAACCTGTGCCACAGCGTGGGGCTGAACCGCTTCAACGGATGACTGGAACTGATCCATCTCTTCAACCGCGAGGCCGTTTGCAACAAGGGCAACGACCGCACCCGCAACTGCGTTGGGGGTGCCGAAGCGAAGTGGGAAGGTGCCACGAAGATACTGTCGCGCCGCGTCAAGCTCCTCTTCCGTCGCAGGATCCGTCGCGAGTGATGCGAGCTGCGTTCGAGCCTCCATGAGCGCTGCTGCTGTCACTGAACTCTCCACCGCAGTACGTGCGGTGAACGGCCCGCGACCGCGGCGGAATTCGAATCCTGCGGCAGCACCGTAGGTGTACCCCTTCTCCTCACGAAGGACGCGATTCAGGCGCGACCCGAAGAGTCCACCCAGAATCTCAGCATGAACGAGCGCGGCGTGGAAGAGCGGATCGAGACGGGAGCGGCCGAGTCGACCGATACGCAGCTCTGACTGCACAGAGCCGGGTCGATCGAGCAGGAGGAGGTACGGCGCACCGTCCCGCTCGCTTCTCACCGTAGAGGCGGCATCGGCGGACCCATTCGCCGCGCCGCTCCCACACGTGAGCGCGGCGAGTGGACTCTCCTGCACGGCGCGGATCACTGATGCGGGATCAAGTTCTCCCGCAATCACGATGGTAGGGCGGCCGGCGGCGAGCAGCTGTTGGTGCCGCTCGAGAAGCGCGGTGCGGTCAATGGCGGCGACACTCTCGCGGGTTCCACCAGCCGGACGCGAGTACGCAGCCCCTTCGTCATAGATAGCCGCGATCAGTGCCTCACTCGCCCGAGCGCGCGGGCTCGCCTGCGCCTGATCGATAGCGGCGAGGCGCAGTGCTTTGACACGTTCAATCTCGCGCTCCGGGAGTCGTGGGGCTACGGTGATCTCCGCGATCAGTTCCAGAATCCCCGGCAGTCGACCCGCAGGAAGCGTTGCGCCAACGACGAGGCTCTCCCAGCCCGCCTCCGCCCCGATCTTTGCGCCGAGGAGCTCGCTCGCCTCCACCAGTGCATCGGCATCGTGTCGCTCTCCCCCTTCGGTCAGAAGTCGAGCGAGTGCAGTGGTGATGCCTGATCCCTCACGCGTCTCCGCAGCGGCGCCGCTCGGAAGGATCAGTTGCGCAGATGCGAGTGGTCGCGCGGGCATTGGGAGCACGATGATGCGCAGTCCGTTCGCCGTCTCGCCCTCGATCGCTCGCGGAAAGCGGTACGGTCGGCTCGCGCTCGGTCCAGGACGCGCAGCGCTCATGCCGCCTCCACGGGTTCGTACCAGAGGACCACCCGTTCGTCGCCAAGATACTGGCTCGCCACTCGCTGAACCGCAGCGGCGTCAACCGCCTGGTAGATCGCAAGATCACGATTGATGCGACCTGGATCGTTGAGCAGGGTGGCGTACATCCCAATCTGGTCAGCGATGGACTCAGGGTCTGAGCGAAGCGCCATCTCCTCCGATTCGATCAGTGCACGTGCGCGCTCCATCTCTGTTGAGGTCGGACCGCGCTCTCCGAGTCCACGCACCTCCTCAAGAAAGAGTGCCTCCAGGCTCGCCGCATCCGCGCCCGGCCGCAGTGTCGCGGAGCCGACTACCAGTGACGCCCCGCCGACGAACGGCAAGACCGAAAGTCCAGCATCTTGGGCCACCTGCTCTTGCCGCACGAGGCGACGCGTGAGTCGACTCCCGCGACCCCCAGCCAGAATCTGACAGGCAATCTCGAGCGCAGGAAGGTCGGGGCTTGCAAGTACGGGGGCGCGGTAGGCGAGATGGACGCGTGGATCTGGGACCTTATCTTTCACCGTCTTGCGAATCTCTCCGGCCAGTGGCGTGGAGATCGTCAAGTCTGGGTGTGCTGGCAGTGCAGGGTTTGCAGGGATTCCGCCAAAGTGCCTATCAACAGCCGAAACGACCTGCGCCTCATCAATATCGCCAACAACTGTGAGCACTGCATTGTTCGGTGCATACCAGGTGGCGAAGAAGTCACGCACATCCTGCAGGCTCGCTGCATCAAGATCTTCCATCGAGCCGATCGTCGGGTGATGATACGGGTGCCCCTTCGGATATGCGAGCGCGAGCAGCTCAAGATAGGCGGTGCCGTAGGGTTGATTGTCGTAGCTTGAGCGCTTCTCGTTCTTTACGACATCACGCTGGTTATCGAGATTCGCCTGATCAAGTGCGTCGAGAAGTGTGCCGAGTCGATCCGCCTCCATCCAGAGGATGAGCTCAACCCACTCCGCAGGAACCGTGGCGAAGTAGTTGGTGCGATCCAGCCAGGTGGTGGCATTCGCACTACCGCCAACCGATTCAATCAGTGCAAGGTGCTCTGCCTTGGATACGTTCGCTGAACCCTGGAACATCAGGTGCTCAAAGAGATGCGCGAATCCGGTGCGCCCCGCTCGTTCGTTCTTGGATCCTACGTGGTACCAGAGGTTGACGGTGGCGGTGGGTGTGGTGCGATCGATGACGGTAATCAGGCGCAGTCCATTCGCGAGCCTCCGCTCGTTCAGCGGGATTGCTTGCGGTGCGGACATCGCGCGGGCGCGACTAGTTCAGGGGGAGGAGCGCGAAGATGAGTGCTCCGGCGAATCCAACGAGTAGGCCCTGCGCTGCAATGATGAGCGCGGTGCGTCGATCAGCGGCGAGTGCGCTCTGATCCGTCACTCGACTCATCTGGCCGATCTTTCCAAGATTGAAGGTCCCTGCGAGGCCGTAGGCCATGCAGAAGCGACGACGCGCCTGGATCCAGCCGATCGCCGCGCCCGTGAGTGGTAGAGCGATCAGGAGTCGCGGGCCGATACCGCTCGGGGTACCAAGCACGATAAGTGCAACCGCAAGGAGACCAGTGGCGACAAGGCCAGCGTACGCGGCGCGCGTGCGACGCCTGATCTCTTCCGGACCAATGTTGCATGCGCCAGCGACGTACTCAAGTTGCATACCGCTATCGTAGCGGCTCACGCAAGCCTCCGTTGCCGAGCGGGCCAATCGCCACACGGTCGAGAGCGCGACGCACGGAGAGCGACTCGGCAGCCGCCACTGCGGTCTCCATGGTGGTGAGGCAGAGCAGCCCCTCCTCTACCGCGGCGAGGCGAATCTCGAGTGCGTCGCGCAAGACGCCACTTTGCGGCGAGGGCGTATTCACCACCGCACAGATCACACCAGACCGAATCAACTCCACAATCTCTGGCGCACCGCTCCCTTCGCCTGCGCCGAGGGGTGCGGCAAGCGTTGCACTGATGCCGATCTCCGCGAGCGAGTCGCGCGTGCCCGGCGTCGCGGCTAGGTCGTAGCCAGCCTCAACGAGTGGACGTGCCAACTGCGGGAGGAGCGCCTTGTCGCGATCGGCAGCGCTGATGAGGATCGTCCGCTGCCCGTCACGGGGCGGCGGCGGGAGCAGGTTGGCAGCAATCAGCGCCTTCCCGATCGCGTCGCGCGCGTTCGCGCCGATCCCAATCACCTCGCCCGTGCTCTGCATGAATGGCCCGAGCGTTGGGTCAACACCGCGCAACTTTGTCGTGCTAAATGCGGGCGCCTTCACCGCGACGCCAGTCGGCGCAGATGCCACTCCTGATCGGTAGCCGGCGCTCGCCAACGTATCCCCCAGTGCAATGTCTACGGCGAGTGGCACCATTGGGATACCCGTCACCTTGCTCATGAATGGCACGGTGCGACTAGCACGCGGGTTCACCTCGATCAGGTAGATCCCCTCATCGCGCACAATGAACTGCGCATTTACCAGTCCACGCACACCGATCTCGCGCACCACGCGCGTGAAGATCTCAGCTACCTCCGCCTGGCGCGCCGCGGAGATGCGCTGCGGCGGATAGACAGCGATCGAGTCGCCAGAGTGCACGCCAGCGAGCTCCACATGCTCAAGGAGGCCAGGGATGAGCACCGTCTCGCCATCCGTCACCGCATCAATGTCAATTTCGATCCCTTCGAGGAATCGATCGATGCGAAGTGGGCGCGTCGCAGCAATCTCGCCGATTCGCTCCAGTTGTCGCGTCAGATCCTCTGGCGTGTAGGCGAAGTCAATCGCGAGCCCGCCGATCACATATGACGGGCGCACGATCACCGGATAGCCGATCCTCTCGGCGAGCGCGAGTGCATCGGCGCGACTTCGGGCGAGGCCGCCCTGCGGCTGCAGGATTCCGAGACGATCAAGGAGCGCGGCGAAACGGACGCGATCCTCGGTCTCGTCGATCGCCTCGAGCGACGCGCCGAGAAGCGGCACCCCCGCAGCGGCGAGTGGTGCGGCGAGGTTCAGCGGCGTCTGACCACCGAACTGCACGAACGCAGGGAGCGTCTCCACCCCATCTGGAGACTCGGCACGAATGATCTCCATGATCGATTCGGCGTCGAGCGGCTCAAAGTAGAGGCGCGTGGAGGCGTCGAAGTCGGTCGAGACCGTTTCCGGGTTGCTATTCACCATCACGGCCGACCAGCCACGTTCGCGTAATCGCTCTGCGGCGCGAACCGCGCAGTAATCGAACTCAATCCCTTGACCAATGCGCACCGGCCCAGAGCCGATCACCAGCGCCGCCGGCCGCGTCACGGGCGGCGCCTCAGCGGGCGAGCCGGCCGCAGCGAAGGTGCTGTAGAAGTACGGCGTCACCGCAGCGAACTCAGCCGCACACGTATCCACCATTGCGTAGCCAGGAGTGAGGCCGAGCTGAGCGCGCCGCGTCGTGATGCGCGCTTCGTCTAGACCAGCAAGGTGCGCGAGATCCTCGTCACCGATCGCCGAACGTTTCGCCGTGGCGAGAAGCGAAATGGATACCGGGTCGGGCCCGATCAGCGAGCGCCCCGCCTCTCGCACACGGTGCTCGATGGAGATGAGTCGCTCAAACTCAGCAAGAAACCAGCGCGTGATGCCCGTTGCCTCATGCACCGCATCCGCGCTGACGCCGCGCCGCATTGCCGCAAGCAGTCGCCAGAGTCGAGAGTCGGATGGTCGCAGAAACTCCTTGAGGCCAGCACCGCCGCGCGCCGCTATTGCAGCGAGCTCGCCGTCCCACGACGCCTCTTCCGCTGTTGGACCACTCCCCTTCTGCTCCATCGAGCGAAGCGCCTTGTTCAGTGCGGCACCGAAGGTGCGATCGATCGCCATCACTTCACCCGTCGCCTTCATCTGACTACCGAGCAGACGATCTGCGCCAGGAAACTTGTCGAACGGGAAGCGTGGCAGCTTCACCACGATGTAGTCGAGCGCCGGCTCAAACGCCGCAACCGTCGTCCCCGTCACCGCGTTAGGAATCTCGCGCAGCGTGCGACCGATCGCGATCTGCGCCGCGACGCGCGCGATCGGGTACCCCGTGGCCTTGCTCGCAAGCGCAGAGCTGCGGCTGACACGAGGGTTCACCTCAATCACCACGTAATCGCGGTAGTCAGGCGAGAGTGCGAGCTGCACGTTGCACCCTCCCTCGACGCCGAGCGCGCGGATGATGTCGAGCGAGGCGCTGCGCAGCCGCTGATGCACGGGATCGGGGAGCGTCTGCACGGGAGCAACCACGATGCTATCGCCCGTG
>JBEDBF010000036.1:0-16117 GCA_041177405.1 Chloroflexota bacterium
GCTCCTGCTCGTGCTCATACTGAGCGCTTTGGTACAGGCACGCCTCTTCCCAGAGATCGGCCTGGACCGCTGGATCAGCCTTCCACTCCTCCTCACGCTCCTGTTCAGCACCCCGAGGCGTCGCCCGCTCCTCCTCGCCGCCGCGCTCATAGGGGGTCTCCTCATTGACACCCTCCTTTGGCGACCGCTCGGGCTCACGTCAGCCGCCCTCATCACTGCCGTCCTTGTTGCGGCGAGCGTCCGGGGTAGTGCCGCACCTGGCTGGGTGAGGCGGAGCGTGGCGGCACTCGCAGGATTCGTGGCGGCCGAGGCACTCCTTGCCGTTGCTGGAGGGCTGCTCGGTCTCGTCGGTGGGGCGCGCGGCGAAGCCGAACTCTTTCGCCTTCTCTTCAACGCGGCCCTTCTCGTTCTCGGAGCTTTGATCGGCGCACGTCGCCGCGACGCGCAACTCCGCGAGCGACCGCTCGACGATCGCCTCGGATAGATCATGAGTACTACTCATGTTATTCGTCGACCACTTCGCTACCTCTCCGCCGTTGTCCTTACGGCGCTGATTGGCGGACTCCTCAGTGTGCGACTTGTTGCGGTGCAGGCGAACAGTGACGGTGCAGCCACACGCAACCTCACCACACTGAGTGATGGTCACCGCATTATCGAGCAGATCATTGCACCGCCCCGCGGCCTGATCCTTGATCGACAAGGTCGTGTCCTTGCGGAAAACGTTGCGACATACGCGGTGCAGATTCGTCCCGGTGATTTACCGCTGACCATTCGCCAAGAAGTTGTCACCCGCCTCGGAGAGATTCTTGGCATCGATCCAGTGAGAATCACGATGACACTAGACCGAGCCACCGGTTCAATTTGGGAACCCGTGCGCATTGCAAGCGTTGTTGACGAGCGCATCACACGATTTATCGAGGAGGAGCGCGCGGCACTTCCGGGTGTTGAGACCATCTTTGAAGCGCGACGCGCATATCCAACTGGAGAGCTAACGAGCCAGGTTGTCGGTTATGTCGGGCGCATTGATGCGGTTGAGCTGAGCGCGCTCTCAGCAGCTGGATACAACGAGCTTGATTACATTGGACGCGCGGGCGTTGAGCAGAGTTATGAAGAGGTGCTGCGAGGAGAGCCCGGCATTCGGCAGATTGAGATTGACGCGCAGGGACGTGAAGTGCGCGAACTCGGCATCACCAAACTTCCAGTTGCAGGGAAGAGTGTGGTCTTGACGATTGATATTGAGGCGCAACAGCGGGCGTTTGACGCACTCAGTTGGGGGGTGAAAGCGGCTGGAAACAAGCAGGGTGTAGTGACGAGCATGAACCCGCAAAACGGTCAGATTATCGCCATGGCTTCACTCCCCACCTATGACAATAATTTCTTTTCTGCGGGGATCACCACCGAGCAGTATCAGAAGTACCTCAACAACAAGAACGCTCCGCTACTGAACCATGCAACCGGTTCGCACTTCCCGCCAGGGAGTACCTACAAACTCGTCACGTACTCGTGCGCGCTTGAAGAAGGAGTGGTGCGAGAGTCGGAGACACTCAAGACACCTGCATATCTAGAGGTTGGCGATCAGAAGTTTTATGAGTGGAATCGATCTGGATTCGGTCGGAGCATGACCCCCGCGCAGGGCTTCTCCTACAGCTCTGCGGTTGTGACATACCAACTTGCACAGCGACTTAAGATTGACCGACTCGCCGAATGCGGACGCGCCTGGGGTTTCGGGCGCCCTACCGGAATCGATCTCCCAAATGAGATCAGTGGACTTGTGCCAGATCAAGACTGGGCACGAAGCGCCATCAGTCGCACGCTATATGACGGTGAGGTGTTGCAATCAGCGCTCGGGCAGGGATACGACCTTGCCACCCCACTCCAAGTTCTGAACTCGTTTGCGGCCCTCGCGAACGGCGGAACTCTCTGGAAGCCACACGTCGTCCTAGAGATTCGTGAGCCCGACGGAACCCCGGTAGAGGCGAAGGAGCCTGAGGTCGAGGCAAAGGTTGGCATGAGCGCCGCCACGCTGACAGAGATGCGACGCGCCTCGCGACTCGTCGTGACGAATGAGTACATGACCAAGAACCTCGGCCAACTTCCGATCATGCTCACGGGGAAGACCGGTACAGCGGAGTACGGTGTCCGTGACAAACAGGGTCGACTTCCATACCACCACTGGATCTCAGGTTTCGTCGCGCCATCAGATAACTGGAACCGCACCGACGCTGACTTCGCCTACGTGGTCTTCATGCACGGCTCAAACACTGCATCAAATGCCGCCATTGAGGTGCTCAAGCGGTACCTGCAGTTGCAGTATGACTTCAAGCGCGACTACAGAATTCCGGGGGCCATGTCGATCGGAAACTACTATGGGGAGTAGGCGGCGATGAGTCTCGGATCATCTGTGACGCGAGGACCGTTCGGTGCGGCGAGTTGGATCGGCAGCATTGTGCGGAGAATGGATTGGCTGGCAGCATCAAGCATGCTTCTGCTGATGCTTTCCGGCATCGGCATGGCGTGGATCAATGCGCGGAGCTACGACCAAGAGCTACTGAGCCTCTCGTCAATCTTCTTGCGTTCCATCATCTGGACAGTGCTCGGACTTGCTGCGTACGCCGTCACCACCGCAATCAACTGGCGTTGGATTCGCACGTTTGCATGGCCGCTCTATGCGGCGAACCTGCTGTTACTGATTGCAACGCTGATCTTCGGCCAAGACTCGGGTGGAAACTCCCGCGCAATCGCCATCTTCGGGATCGCGATCCAGTCGAGTGAGATTGCAAAGATTTTGACTCTGGTTGCCATTGCAACCGTGCTAACGCGCGAAAGCGCACAGCCAGGGGACTTGAACGCGACGCTCCTCGCCGTGATCGTAGTTGCGGCACCGTTCCTCTTGGTTGCGGTACAGCCAGACGCGGGGACCGCTGTCATCATCCTCGCCGCGCTCTTCGGCGCGCTCCTTCTTTACGGGGTGGCCACGCGCTGGGTTGCCGCTCTTGCCGCGCTCGGCGTGCTGGCGGTGCCGTTCGCCTGGGTATTCTTGATTGCGGATTATCAGAAGGAGCGACTGATCGCCTTCATTGATCCGAACGCAGACCCTGCAGGCCCGAAGTACCAACTCACCCAAGCACTTGATGCGATCGCGAGCGGCGGGCTGTTTGGCATCGGCTTTGACGGAACTGGAAGCATTGCACCACTCCCTGTCCAAGAGAGCGATTTCGTCTTTGCGGCGCTGGTTCGCAGTTTTGGCGCGGTTGGCGGGCTGCTGATCATTGCGCTCCTCGGGCTGATCGTCATCCGGCTGATCTGGCACGCGTGGGAAGCCGAGGACCGTTTTGGCATCGTCCTTGCGGGGGGGCTCGCGGCGATCTTCCTCATCCAGGCGGCGGTCAATATAGGAATGAACCTAGGCATGGCCCCGATCACGGGGATCCCCCTCCCGTTTGTGAGCTACGGGGGAGCTTCGCTGATATCTCTCGCCTTCGGGCTCGGCCTCGTGCAGAGTCATCGGGTGCATCAGGGGGGTGGCGCATAAGGCAGCCTGAGCGTGCCGTGAGCACGCGTTGAGCGTGCCGCGCTGAGCGTGCCGCGGTTGACGAGGGAGCGCGTGTACGCCTAGACTCTCCCTCCCGCGCCTGACCTCTTCGTCAGCCCGCGGCACGGCGACTCGGTCGCCACGGAATCCGCGAACAAGAAGGGTGAACCAAGCATGTACGCAGTCATCGAAACGGGTGGGAAGCAGTATCGCGTAGAGCTCGGCAGCGAGCTGCACGTCGAGTTGCTCGACGCTACCCCTGGTAGCGAGGTCACCTTCGACCGCGTCCTCCTTGTGCGCACCGCAACCTCAACGGAGGTTGGCACCCCGGTAGTGAGTGGCGCAAAGGTCACCGCACTCGTGGTTGGCCAGGAGCGCGGCGTGAAAACCATCAGCTTTAAGTATCGACCGAAGGCGCGAAGCCGCATCACCAAGGGCCATCGCCAGGAGCTGCACCTTATTAAGGTCACCGAAGTTGCAGTGAACGGAACAAGTGCCAAGGCGCTCTGGGAGGCTGGAGCTGCAGCGCGTGAACAGGCGAAGGCTGCCGCAAAGGCGGCCGCCGCTGAGAAGGCAAAGAGCGATGCCGCGCTCGCCGCATCGCTCAAGGTTGAGGCTCCCGCAGAGAAGCCCACGCCAAAGGCCGCCGCAACGTCGTCGGCAAGCGAGAGCGCACCAAAGAAGACGGCGGCGAAGAAGCCAGCCGCAAAGAAGACGGCGGCGAAGAAGCCAGCCGACGCCGAATAAGTAAGTAGTCGCAGGAAACCGAGGAGGACGTCATGGCACATAAGAAGGCAGGATCGAGCAGCCGCAACGGACGCGACAGCGCTGGCCAGCGCCTTGGCGTGAAGGTTGGCGACGGCGAGTTCATCAACGCAGGCGGCATCATCGTGCGTCAGCGTGGAACGCAGTTCGCTGCCGGACGTGGCGTTGGCCTTGGCAGCGACTACACCATCTATGCAACCGTCACGGGTCGCGTGAAGTTTGACTACGCGTCGCGCTTGAAGAAGCGCGTCAATGTGGTCGCCTCCACGCCGGACGCCTAGAGAGTCGCTGATGAAGCCAGAGATTCATCCCAAGTACAACCAGATCGAGATCACGTGTCTCGCATGCAGCACCAAGTTCAGCGTTGGTTCAACGCGCACGGGCGAAATGAAGACCGAAGTCTGCTCGAACTGCCATCCGTTCTTTACGGGGAAGCAGATCCTGCTCGACACCGCCGGACAGGTGGAGCGATTCCAGAAGCGCCTCGGGCGCTCGCGCTGATCTCCGTGCGACGCCGCTGTGGCGTCGTTGCTCGACGCGCATCACACCTAATCGCCTTCGCACTCGCGGCTGTCGCCGCGCCGACGCGCACGCTTGCGTACGGTGGGCAGGCGCTTGTAGACGGCATCCTGATGCGCGGGCCGGCGCACATTGGCGTGGCGATCCGCGTTCCAGATGGAAGCATCCTCACCACGAGCGAGCCGCTTCCTAACGGACGAGTGCGCCAACTTGCGGCGCGACTCCCGATCGCGCGCGGCGTCGTGATCCTTGTTGAGACGCTGATCCTTGGGAGTCGATGGTTGATGCGAAGTGCAGAGATCTCTTCCGGCCAGTCAACGATTGGTGTTCCGAGCAGTCGATCGGATCGTGCGATCTCTGGTGTGACCGTGGTCCTCACCTTTGTCTTTGTGATTGCGCTTTTCAACATTGTGCCCGCGCTCGGCGCATCGTTTGCTCTCAGTGCAGCAGGAATTGAATCGCTGTTTGCAGAACGCGCACTCGATGGCGTGCTGCAGATCGGCGTACTTCTCGCCTACCTGACGCTTGCCGGCCGCAGTCGTGACATCGATCGAACGTATCGCTATCACGGAGCCGAGCACCGCGCGATTCATGCGCTGGAGAACGGTGGCGCGCTGACCCGTGCAGAGCTCGCACGATGGCCAACGGCGCACCCGCGCTGCGGCACCGAGTTTCTTGTTGTGGTGATCCTGGTCAGCCTGGTGGGCTTCTCGCTCCTCGGCCGACTCGACGCGCTTGCGACGGTAGCGAGTCGCGTGATCGGGATTCCGCTCGTTGCCGGCGTCTCCTACGAGATCTTGCGGCTCCTTGGGAAGTACCGAACGAATCCTGTTGCGCGCGTGCTTGCCGCCCCTGGTCTCGCAGTGCAGCGCATCACGACACGTAAGCCTGACGACCAGATGCATGACGTGGCGATCGCCGCGCTTACGGTGGCAGTAGAGGCAGATGGTGGGAGCGCGCCCGCCGGTTCTGAGCGCCCGGTGTGGGGGAGCCTGACGGCGGAGGCGCCACATGGCTGATATCGCACAGCTTGAGGCACGGCTCGCGATCGCACTGCGCACTCGCGCGGAACTAGAGGAGCAGCTGACACAGCCAGAGGTGCTTGCGGATCACACCGCGCTGGCGCGAATTGGGCGTGAGCTCTCACGCACCGCTCCACTCGCGGAGGCGGCAGCCGCACTCGCTCAGGCGCGCGCACGCCAGTCGGATGCGAAAGGGATGGAGCTCGACCCTGGCGCCGATGCCGAGATGCGCAGCCTCGCCGCCGCAGAACGTGCCGCCTCGGAAGCGATCGAGCGCGACATCATTGAACGACTCCCAGCGCTTCTTCTTGATCCAGATCCGAACGACGGCAAGGACGTGTTGATAGAGGTGCGCCCAGCGGCGGGTGGCGACGAAGCTGGAATCTTCGCTGGAGAACTCTTTCGCGCCTACCTCCGCTACGCCGAGCGACGTGGCTGGAAGGTGGAAGTGGATGCACTAAGTGAAACCGCTCTCGGCGGCGTGCGCGAAGCCATGGCCGAGGTGAGCGGACCAGGCGCGTGGGCCGCCTTCAAGTGGGAGGCTGGCGTGCATCGCATTCAACGCGTCCCCGCAACCGAATCATCTGGGCGCATCCACACGAGCACCGCAACGGTGGTGGTCCTCCCTGTTGCTGAGGCGATCGACTTTGTCATTCCCGAGAGCGATATCCGCATTGACGTGAAGCGCGCCTCTGGCCACGGCGGGCAGGGTGTCAACACCACGGACTCGGCCGTTCGCATCACGCACATCCCGAGTGGAACGGTGGTTGAGATGCAAGACGAGCGCAGTCAGTTGCGCAACAAAGAGAAGGGGCTTGCAATCTTGCGCAGCAGACTCTTGGCTGCAGAAGAGGAGCGAAAGCGCAGCGCAAACTCTGTTGCGCGCAAAGCGCTCATTGGAAGTGGTGACAGGAGCGAAAAGATTCGAACGTACAACGGTCCACAGAACCGAGTGACCGATCACCGCATTGGTCTAGACAAGTTCGACGTTGATGGTGTGTTGAGTGGCGATCTCGCCGTCTTTCATGATGCACTCGCCGCCGCCGAACAGGCGGAGCGTTTGGCGAGCGAGTGAACGAGCGACTCGTTCAGAACGAGGCGGACGGCCCAGCGTTGCTGCGCACTGCCACCGAAGCACTTCAAACTGCAGGGAGTGCAAGCCCACGCCTTGATGCAGAGCTACTCCTCGCCGCACTTCTCGGTACCCGCGTTGCAACGCTGCGCACCGCCGTCGCCGCCGGATTTCCACTTCCGCTTCCGAGCAGCTCGCTCCTGCCCGAGCCTGAACCGTTGAGTGA
The DNA here is from genome assembly GCA_041177405.1 of Chloroflexota bacterium. Classification (GTDB taxonomy): domain Bacteria; phylum Chloroflexota; class Limnocylindria; order Limnocylindrales; family Limnocylindraceae; genus Limnocylindrus. The sequence goes on from JBEDBF010000036.1 coordinate 7,137, forward strand.
ACGACACCCCGAACTCTCGGAAGCACTGCGCGTGGCGCGCGCCGCGCTTGCGGAAGGCGATGCACCCGCTGCACTTGCGGCGCTGGTGAGTGAACGCGCGAAAGGCCGACCAGTGAGTCACCTCACCGGCACACGAGGCTTCCGTGCACTTGAACTTCTCGTCACACCAGATGTCTTGGACCCGCGACCAGAGAGCGAGCTGCTCGTTGAAACAGCACTCGCCTACCTCGCCGATCGTGCCGCCGCCGCGCGAACCCTGGGACGCGCACCCCAGCCACTGAACGCCGCAGAGATCGGTACGGGGAGCGGAGCGATCGCACTCTCGCTGGTCGCCGAGTCGCCCGTCCCACTGCGCTTTACCGCCACCGACCTCTCAGGAGACGCGCTCGCCGTCGCCCGATCAAATGCACTTCGCTCTGGGATCGCCTCGCGAATCACGCTCCTGCACGGCGACCTCGCGGAGCCACTCCTCGCCGGCCGTGCCCCAGGCGATCCGCCGCATCTTGACCTCCTTGTCGCCAACCTCCCGTACGTGCCGAGCGCAGAGGTGGATGCGGCACGAGACGCCGCGCGCTTCCAACGTGCTGGACAGCGAGATGAGGGGGCCACACCACTGAGTCTCGCGGAGGTGGCGATCGCCGCTGAACCACGCATCGCGCTCGATGGTGGAAGCGACGGCCTTGAGTGTATTCGCCGTCTTATTGCCGAACTCCCGCGCCTCCTCCGCCCAGGCGGCGCGGCGGCACTTGAATTTGGCGACGGTCAGGCCGACGCGGTGACCGCACTCGTTGCCGGACTCGGCCTCGGGTGGCGTTGCAGTATTCGCGGGGATCTCTCCGGACGCGCACGCGTCGCGGAGATCCGTCGCAGCGGCTAGGTTGAGCAGATGAGTGCGACGCCGATCAAGCTGCTTGTAATGGATCTTGATGGAACGCTGCTCCCCCATGGCGGCGTGATCTCCACGCGCACCATCAATGCAATTCGCGCTGCTCGCGAGCGCGGTGTGATCACCACGATCTCATCCGGTCGCAACATCCCAAGCTTCATTGAGTATGCGCGCACCGCGGGTGTCAACGGACCGCTGATTGGCATGCAAGGGGCGATCGCGCGGGAACTTCCGGCACCAGGCGAAACAGGGAGTGGCGCACTGCTCCGACACGTTCCATTCACCTCAACCCTCGCGGCGCGCGCCGTTGAGTGGTGTCGACAGAATGATCTCTGGGGGCATGCGGTCATTCAAGACGACTACGCCTTTGATGCAACGGATCCACACTACGAGACGTATCAAGGCTGGCTCGCCGGAAACGCGGTTGAGCGACTCCACTCCATTCACGATCTTGCACACCATCTCCGACAAGAGCCAAAAGAGATTTCGAAAGTCGTTGCGCATGCGCCCGCTGGTCACCCAGAGACCGTGTTAGCGCATGCACGCGAAACGTTCGGTGGCGATCTGGATGTGACGATCAGCCACCCTGAATACCTAGAATTCACCGCCCCAGGCGTCAATAAGGGCGCGGCGCTGGAGTGGCTTGCAGCGCGGCTCAACATTCCGCTCGCCCAGACCATGGCGATTGGCGACCAGCACAACGATCTTGAGCGGTGCAGCGTGCCGCACAGCACGTCGCTCCGCCGAGTGAAGAGGACGGCGCAGCGCGCATGATCGAGCGCCTGATTCTCGGTTTGGACGGAGAATAGGGGCATGGCTGCTCGACGCACACCAGAGGAGATCCAGTCGCAGCGCGATCCGCGGGCGGATCAATCACTTCGTGAGGTTGACCCTGCGCTCAACGCAATCCTCGAACGAGAAGCGGTGCGTCAGCGCGACCACATTGAGCTGATCGCATCTGAGAACTACGCGTACGCCGCCGTACGCGAAGCACAGGGAACAATCCTTACCAACAAATACGCGGAGGGATATCCGGGGAAGCGTTACTACGCAGGGTGCGAACATATCGATTCCGTAGAAGATCTCGCTCGCACGCGCGCGCTCCAACTCTTCCCTGGGAGTGAACACGTGAACGTGCAGCCGCACTCGGGCGCTTCAGCAAACATCGCCGCGTTTGACACGTTGATGAAGCCAGGCGATCCGTTTGTTGCCATGAGCCTCTCGCAAGGCGGCCACCTTTCGCATGGTGCCCCCGTCAATGTCTCAGGGAAGTGGTTCACACCGCACTTCTATGGCGTGCGTGAGGACGACGGCCTGATTGATTGGGAGGGAGTCGAGCGCGCCGTTGCGCAGGCGAAGCCGAAGGTCTTGATCGCCGGCGCATCAGCCTATCCGCGCACCCTGGACTTTGAACGCTTCGCTGCGATCGCCCACGCCGCTGGTGCAAAGCTGATGGTCGATATGGCGCACATCTCCGGCGTCATTGCGGCGGGCCTTCATCCCTCGCCGTTCCCGCACGCAGACATTGTGACGAGCACCACGCATAAGACGCTGCGCGGTCCGCGCGGCGGAATCGCCTTCGCGCGCGCTGCAGACGGCGCCGCCATTGATAAGAGTGTCTTCCCCGGAAGCCAGGGTGGACCGTTGATGCATGTGATCGGTGCAAAGGCGGTCGCCTTCTCACTCGCACTTGAACCAGCATTCCGTAGCTACATGAAGCGGACGCTCGAAAATGCTCAGGTGCTCGCCGCCGCACTGAAGTCAAACGGATTCGGTGTGGTGACCGGCGGAACAGACAATCACCTGATCCTCTGCGACGTCACACCGCTCGGTGTGACCGGGAAAGAGGCGACCGCTGCGCTAGAAACCGCGGGCATCACCATTAACAAGAACAGCATCCCGGGCGAGACGCGTTCACCAATGGTGACCAGCGGCGTTCGCTACGGCACACCAGCGGCGACCACCCGCGGCATGGGGCCTGCGGAGATGGAACAGATCGCCGCCTGGTCGGCGGAGGCAATTAAGCGTCGCGAAGATCCCGTTGCGCTTGCGCGCATTGAGGCAGAAGTGATCACGATGGCACGCGCCTTCCCGGTTCCAGGGTCCGACGCATCCGCGCTTGCCACTGCAGGCGACGCACAACCTTCACACAACAGAACATGATCTTTGCTGCCGCAGCAGTTGTCGCTGCGTTGACAGCCGGTGTCGGAACCTTTTTGATGCGCGCAATCGCGCGGAAGTTCGACATCGCCGATCATCCAAGCGAGCGAAGGATCAACACCACACCAGTACCACGTGCGGGAGGTCTCGCTGTTGCCGCTACCTTTTCTCTCATCGGCGCAGCGCTCGTTGCCTTCTCCACAGAACTAGGGTTGAGTGCTGGGAGTGGCGGAGCACGACTGACAAGTGATGGTGCCGCAGCGCTCCTGCTCGGAACGCTCATTGCGGGAGTCATTGGACTCATTGATGATCGCTACGATCTCCGCGCGCGCTGGCAGATTCTGGGGCAGCTGCTCATTGCACTGATTCCCATCGCCTTTGGGTTGCGGATCGCATTCATCTCTAATCCGCTCGGTGCAGGCGACCTCCTCTTTCCGGATGCGGTCGCGCTCGGCGTCACGATCTTCTGGACGCTCGGAATGCAGAACAGCATGAACTTCATTGACGGATTGGATGGGCTGTCAGGTGGCATCTCACTGCTCGCGGCTCTCACGCTTGGCGTGATTGCACTCCCAACGAGCCCGTTGCTCGCCGCGCTCAGCTTCACACTCGCAGGTGCGCTCGCCGGATTCCTGCGATTCAACTTCCGGATTCCTGCGATTCAACTTCTACCCCGCATCCATCTATATGGGAACGAGTGGCATTCTTGCCGTGGCGTATGCGCTCGCCGTGCTTGCGCTTCTCGGTACGGCGAAGGTCGCGGCGGCGCTGCTCATTCTTGGCGTGCCGATCATTGATGCCCTCTTCGTGATCGTTGGTCGAATTGCCGCTGGACGCTCCCCGTATACGCCGGACGAGAGTCACATCCATCGTCGACTCTTGAGCTACGGACTCTCACATCGCAGCGCCGTCCTCGTGCTCTACGCACTTACCGCGGCACTCTCCGTTCTCGCGCTCCTACTAACGGGGAGCGCAACGCTCTATGCCTTCATGGGTCTCCTGGTGGTGCTCGGTGCCGTGATCGCCTATCTCTCTCGGGCGACGGAGGGTGCGAGGGAACGTGCCACAACGCGAGCCTCGGATCAGGGTGCAGATCGGACGCCCAAATGAGCCTCCCTGAGCGTGCCCCCGGAGATCAGCGCGAGAGTCAGACCCCTCGGCTAGAATCGCCGCGGAACCCCAACGAGCCGCCCGCGGAGGCCGCCTTCGAAGGGAAGGGCGCCTACCTCGTGCTCTTCTCCCAGATCGGCGCAATGCTCCTCGTGGCGAACCTTGGAGGGGCGCTCCTCGGAAACTGGCTCGATGGGCTGATCGGGAGCGGGCCGCTCTTCTTGGTGGTCGGCTTCCTCGGAGGGTTTGCGGTCGGCTCGATCGGAGCGGCACGCACCGTCCGCCGAGCGCTGAACTTGATCGACGCAGAGGATCGCCGGCGGCGAGAGCAGCAACTAGAGGCGCGAGTCAACGAGAAGTCTGGAAGGAGCGAGAAGTGAGCATCGCGGCTCCCCGCAAGTCCACGACGCGACGCACGCTCTTGATCGCAGCACTCGGCGTCCTCGCGCTCGACGCGTTTGCCATCGCACTGTTTGGTGGAGTTGGGCTCAACGGGTTCCCAGGGGACGTGATCAAGCGCGCACTCGAGCCGATCGTCCCGCACACCGTTATTGATCTCGGTGGCGACCCCACCCACGTCGCGTCACTCTTTGACTTCTATCCGAGCATTACCGGCTCGATCATCATGAGCTGGGTGGTGATGGCGGTGATCATCATTTCGTTTACGCTCCTTGCACGACGACTCAAAGATGTTCCTGGGTCAGTTCAAAACGCGATTGAATTTGCGATTGAGGGTTTGACAAACTTTGCCATGGGAATCGGCGGCGCCGGCGCAAAGCCGTTTATCACATTCTTCCTCGCCTGCTTCCTCTTTATCGCTGTTTCGAATTGGTCGGGGCTTATCCCTGGGGTCGGTCGAGTTCATGAGTTTCGCGCCCCAACAAGTGACGTCAACGTGACCGTCGGGCTTGCACTTGTTGCATTTGTCTACTTTCACTACCAGGGATTCAGGGCACTCGGATTCAGCGGCTACTTGGGAAAGTTCTTCACGCTCAAGGGCGGACCAGTCGGTCTCTTTGTTGGAGTGCTTGAGTTCTTCCTCGAACTCGTAAAGCCAGTCACGCTCGCCATGCGACTCTTCGGTAATATCTATGGCGGAGAGCTCGCTCTCACCGTCATGACGACTATTACTGTTGCATTCATCCCGCTTGCCCTGTACGGCCTTGAGCTCTTTGTCGGCCTGATGCAGGGGATTATCTTCAGCGTGCTCGTTCTGGTCTTCACCATGCTCGCCATGGAGGGGCACCACGAAGAGGGGCACGATGAGCATCATGAGCCTGCTGGGGCAGGTGAGGGCTCCGCGGCAGGAGCAGAATCGCGAGTTGCGGCACACTAGCCGTAGCTGAACAACAGCAGGACCGACCGGGCGGAAGACTCCGAACGGCGGTCGCAGTAGGAGGTACAGAGATGGACCAGCTTCAGGCGGGCATCGCAGCCCTTGGCGTCATTGGGCCGGCCCTTGGCGTAGGTATTGCCACCGCGGCGGCGGCAAGTGCAATTGGTCGAAATCCAGAAGCGGCCGGCGCAATCCGCGGCGTCTTCATCATCGGTGCAGCATTCGCAGAAGGCCTCGGCGTTCTTGCGATCGTGCTCGGCATCCTCTCACTCGTTCTTTAACTCGCGCAAGTGCACTGAGCATCGATGCAGATTGTTGAGGCGCAGATGGTTGACCTGATTCAGGGAGTACTCGGAGCGATTCCGTACGCTGAGGCCGCCGCTGGCGAAGCCGAAGGTGCGGGCTTGAGCTTCAATCTTTTCTGGATCCTGGTCTCAGCGGCGAACTTTGGCTTCTTCATCATCGTCTTGCGCGCAGCGGCACTCGGTCCCATCACAAAGATGCTGGACGAGCGACGTGAACGCATCGAGCGCGGTCTGCGCGACGCGGCCGACGCCGCGCTTGCAAAGGGTCGTGCGATTGAAGCGGCGGACGCATCACTTGCTGAAGCGCGACGCGAGTCGAATGAGATTCGCGCCAACGCGGAGAAGGCGGCGGCGCAGATTCGCGAGCAGCAGGCGGCAGCGCTCAAGTTGGAACTCGAGAAGATGCGAGCCGACGCCACCGCAGAGATTGAGGCGGCGCGCGTCAGTGCACTTGCCTCTATTCGAAGCGAAGTTGCAGACCTTGCAATCAGTGCAGCGACCAAGGTGGTCGGTGCGTCAATGGATGGTGAACGACAACGCGCACTCGTTGGCGAATTCTTGGACGAGCAGCGCGGGAAGGGGAACTGATCATGGATCGACCCCTCGGCTCCGCGCGTCGCTACGCATCGGCCCTCCTCTCCCTCGCAGGCGACGGGGCGGCGGCTGAGGCCCTCGTCGCCGAGCTTGATCGAGTGGCTGGGGTGGTGAGCACCCCAGGGGCACGAACACTCCTTGACGATCCGCGCACCCCAGCCGCGGCACGCGTGAGCGCGCTCGAGGCGGCGGCCGGCGCACCGGTGAGTTCGGCGGTACACACGCTGATGGGGGCGCTCGCTTCGCGTCGTCATCTTGGGCGTCTCCCTGCGATCGCAGAGGCAACACATGAGGCGCTTGACGCGCGGAACGGAGTCGCTACCGCACGAGTGAGCACACCCACAGATATTGGCGCGGAGGAGCGCAGCAAGATCGAGGCACAGGCGAAGGGAATCGCTGGCGGCGCGGTGCGCGTCACATATGACACTGATCCAAGCCTTGTCGGAGGCGTCACGCTTCGCGTGGGCGACCTCCTTATTGATGGAAGCGTCAAAGGAAAACTCGCGCGCATGCGTGAGCGCATCCTTTCGGCAGCCGGCTGAACCGGCGCAACGCGTAGAGCAGCGAGGAGCAGAGAGATGGCAATCAAGTCAGACGAGATCATCAGCATCTTGAAGTCGCAGATTGCGGGCTTCGCCGGTGGCGCTGAGTCGCGCACCGTTGGCACCGTGGTCGAGGTTGGCGACGGCATCGCGCAGGTCTACGGACTCTCTGGCGCACTCTCGTCTGAACTTCTTGAGTTCCCTGGCGGAGTTGCCGGCATGGCGCTCAACCTTGGCGAAGAGACGGTTGGCGCCGTGCTCCTTGGTGATGCGAAGAGCATTAAAGAGGGCGACACCGTCAAGACCACCGGCCGAGTTGTTGAGGTGCCGGTTGGGCCAGAACTGATTGGTCGCGTTGTCGATCCGCTCGGTCGCCCACTGGATGGCAAGGGTCCGATCAACGCAAAGAAGAGTCGCCCCGTTGAGCGCATTGCGCCGGGCGTGATCAGTCGCAAGTCGGTCACCACGCCTGTGCAGACGGGCATCAAGGCGGTCGACGCACTCATCCCAATCGGTCGCGGACAGCGCGAGTTGATCATTGGCGACCGTCAGACCGGCAAGACCGCCGTGGCGATCGACACGATCATCAACCAGAAGGGGAAGGGCCTCATCTGCATCTACGTTGCAATCGGACAGAAGCTCTCCACGGTGCGCACCGTCGTCGCCATGTTGGAGAAGCAGGGCGCCATGGGACACACCGTCGTGGTGGTCGCGGGCGCCGAAGATCCAGCACCACTGCAGTACCTTGCGCCGTTCGCCGGTTGCGCGATCGCCGAAGAGATCATGGAGGCGGGTGTCACCGTTGATGGCAAGGAGGTGCGCGACGCACTCTGCGTCTATGACGACCTCTCCAAGCACGCGGTGGCGTATCGCGAAATGGCGCTCCTCTTGCGTCGACCACCAGGACGCGAGGCGTACCCTGGTGACGTCTTCTATCTGCACAGCCGACTCCTCGAGCGCGCCGCGCGACTCTCAGATGACTTGGGTGGCGGTTCGATCACCGCGCTGCCAATCATCGAGACGCAGGCGGGTGACGTGTCGGCGTACATCCCAACGAACGTCATCTCCATTACGGACGGGCAGATCTTCCTCGAGACCGATCTCTTCAACGCAGGTCAGCGACCGGCGGTGAACGTTGGTATCTCCGTATCGCGCGTCGGTTCCGCCGCGCAGACGAAGGCGATGAAGAAGGTTGCAGGGCCCTTGAAGCTCGACCTTGCGCAGTACCGCGAACTTGCGGCATTCGCGCAGTTCTCAGGTGACTTGGACAAGTCGACGCGCGATCAGTTGACGCGCGGCGAGAAACTCTCTGCAATCACACGACAGCCGCAGTACGCGCCAGTCGCGGTGGAGAAGCAGGTCGCCATCCTTTACGTTGCCTCAAAGGGGAAACTGGATGACATCCCGACGCCACGCGTAAGCGAATTTGAGAGCGGCTTCTACACGTTCCTTGATCGAGAGCGCCCACAGGTGCTGGCCGAACTCGCCAAGGAGCAGGCACTGACCGACAACGCCGCGAAGGGCCTCGACGAGGCCGTTGACGTGTTCCGGAAGAGTTTCCTCGCCTAATGGCAAGCCAGCGCGAGATCCGGCGACGCATCGGCGCGGTGAAGAACATCCGCCAGATCACGCGCGCCATGCAGTTCGTTGCCGCCTCCAAGTTGAAGCGCGCACAGGAGTCCACACTCGCGGCACGACCGTACGGACACTCTATTGATGAGGTGATCGCCGACCTTGCCTCCGTCCTTGGCGAAGAGGGGCACGCGCTGCTGCGCAAGCCGTCCGAAGGGGGTGCGAAGCTGATCGTGCTCTTCACTACCGACCGCGGTCTCGCCGGTGCGTTGAACTCCAACCTGATCCGATTCGCCATGAAGGAGCTTGAGGGCGCGGGGGCAGGCACACGTATCGTCACGATCGGAAAGAAGGGTCGCGACGCGCTCGCCCGAGGCGGGTACGAGATCGCCGCCGCCTTCCCTGGCTACGGCGACAAGCCCACGTTCGCTGATGTCACCCCGCTCGTCCGCCTCCTCACCGACGACTTCCTCGGC
>JBEDBF010000037.1:0-13385 GCA_041177405.1 Chloroflexota bacterium
GAACCATTGAATGGAACGCTAAATCCTTTTCCGACACGAATGATGTCTGCTTCGCTCGCCTTTTGGAGGCCGTGGCTGCTGGTGATGATGCGCACGTCGTGTCCGCGTGCGCGCAAGACGCGATAGAGCGAACCAACATGATCGTTGACGCCGCCTGGCATTGGGTACGCGTAGGGCGTGACAATGCCGATCTTCATCGCTCGTCCTCCGCTACGTAGCGTGCAGGCCGACGACGACTCCCTGGGTAGCCAAGGTCGCGGCCACGACGTTCTCCACCGAGTGTCCAGATTGGTCGCGTGACGCCAGCCAGATCTTGGCCGAGCCCGATCAGGTTTCGCAGCAGCTGACGGCCGAAGATCCCTGGGCTCTCCGACAGAGTGTGATCGCTCCCTGAGCCGACGCTCACCGTGCGATCAAGGATTGCGGTGCGAAGCGCCTCAGGGCTCGACCCTTCAAAGTTCGTCCAGACGCGACCAATGGCACTCAACACATGAGCGTCTGAGTTTCCGAGCGTGGCGAGACCGAGCTCAGCGGTGAGGCGCGTGACGCGACGACGAGGGAGCGTGCCAAAGATCGTTGGGTTGTACGTCTCGATGCCGTCAGGGCGACATCCAGGATCGCGGTCGGCCGCCACGGAGCGAATCGCCCCTTCCTGCGCGCAGAGGGGGTGTGGGAAGAGGGGGTGGGCAAGGATCGCCAGCCCGCCTTGTTCATGAATCTCCGCGATCGTGCGCCGCAACGAACGCAGGGGCCGGATTCGCTCCTGCAGGAAGAGACCGAGCAGGTGGCCTTGTAGGGTGGAGATCTCCTCGCCAACCACCACCTGAACATGCAGCCCACTCCTGCGCGCCATCTGCTGCGCCGCCTGCGCAGCGTCAATGCGGTCGTGATCTGTGATGGCGATCAGATCAAGCCCAACCTCTTCTGCACGGGCCAGCACCTGTGAGACTGATGCCGTTCCATCGGACGCCATGGTGTGAATATGCAAATCCGCCCGCGACACACGCTGAGTCATACGCGAAGATCGTCCCAGATTGGATAGAAGAGCGTCCACCACTGCTCCGGCGCCTTCATGATGAGCTCTTCAAACGCTGCTGCGATCCCCGCGAGTGCAACGCGAGTTCGTGCCATACGATCGCCGTCCTCCGGAATGTGAATCTCTCGGATGTATCCCGTGTACGCGCCGCGAGGTTCGCGGATCACCGCGGCAACATAGAGTCGTGCACCAGACTCAACCGCAAGAAGTGCGGGGCTGATGGGGAGTCGAGCGGCGTGACCAAAGAGCGACACCGGGACACCCGCACCGACAACGTTTCGATCTCCAACCATGCCGACGATCCCACCTGACGCAAGTTCATCGCTCATCACCTGTGCCGCACCCTTTGCTGAGATGATGCGTAGCCCGAGCCCTCCGCCGCGCACGCGAAGCATCCACGCTTGCAACACAGGATTCGCAATCTCCTCCATTGGGGCTACGGGCGTCCGCCCAGAACGGTCGGCAAGAATGCTCCCTGGGAGCTCAATTGCGCCAAAGTGCGCGGCAAGAAAGATTGCTGCACCCGCGGTCGGCGTAAACGCAGCGGCAACAGCGAGTTCGTCTTCAAGTTTGACGCGTCGCGCAATGATCGTTCGCGCATGTCGCGGCGCGCGCGCACTCTCAATGTAGAAGCGCGCGTGGTGTTCGAACAACCCGGCCACTCCACGTTTCAGCGCCTCTGCTGTTGGCACGTTGCCGTCGCGAAACTCGTAGACGCGTGCGAGGTTGATCGCGCCCTGGCGCGCGCGCGCGACTTGTACCTTTGGCCCGATCACCCCCCAAGCACGTGCCAGGAGAAGAAGGAGCCGCTCTGGGAGATACGAGAGCAGTGTGAGCCCAGCGATTGCCGCGCGACCGACGAGCTGCACCTTCAGTGCGTGGGCTGCCTGACGCATCACTGCGCTATCGCCCCACGTTCTTGCTGTGTTGCCATCTGCGCGGCGAGTGCTTCGAGTCGTTTCTGCTCTACTGCGTTCGGCCAGAGTGGCTTGAAGCAGTTCCACTGCGTAGGTTCACTGCGGATCAAGCGTTCCATCTGATCGGCGGTCTCTTGCGTTGCGGCGAGTTGCGCGGCGGGCGAACCGCTTCCTGCGCTGATCGGAGTGCCGAAGAGGATGTAAAACGATCCTGGCCGTTCACGGCGGACAAAGAAGGGGATGATCGGTGCTCTGCCGCGTGCGGCGATCACTGCAGGTCCGCTTGGGAGTGTGGTCCATCGGCCAAAGAGCTTGCACGGGATCCCGTCTGGCTTCCATCCCCAGTCGCTCAAGAGCACCAGGATCCCGCCACGGCGCATCACGCCGAAGACTTCACGTATCGCGCGCCAGTCAATCACTTTTATTCCCCATGAAGCGCGCACTCGTCGGAGTAGCTCGTACATTTCAGGGAATGCGGTGTCGTCGGCCACCACGCTGACGTCATACGCCTTGTTGCCCAGGCTCGCTGCACCGAGTTCGTTATTCCCCGCGTGGAATCCAACGAAGACGGCCGCCTGGCCACGGCTCTTGAGCTCGTCGAGGATGACGGTCTCTCGCAAATCGACTTCAGCCGAGATCGCGTCCAGCGAACGACTTGGGAGGCGGAGGAGCTCGGCGGTGAAGCGACCGTAGCTGCGATAGTTGGCGATCGCCCGGGCCCGAACCACCGCTTCAGACCCTGGGAGGGGGTGTCCATCCGGGTCGGCAACCCCGAGCACGACGGCGGCGTTTGAGTTGGCAATGCGGCGCTTGGCTGGCCACAGAAGGTAGGCGAGCGGAGCCAGGGTGGCGAAAAGGGCCTCGACTGGGCGTGGAGGGAGCGCACCCACGAGGCGCATGAGGGCAACAGCGAAGAGATAGATGATCCGCTCCCAGACGCGGCGGGGGGTGAATCTTGGGGCCGATCCGGGCGTCTCGCGGCGGATCGGCGAAGGGGTCGCCGGCTGCTGCTCGCTCATCTGTGGAGTGTATAGGGAGAGCCGCCGCCCCTTTCGGGTACGGCGGCTCTCCTCGTCGTGAAGGCGGGGCTGGCCCATGCCAGCCGCGCGAGAACGGTTAGGCGCGGGCTGGGCTCAGGGCCTCCGAGGAGGGGTAACCCTCGGCAGTGACCTGCGTGCCGTCGAGGACACGGTTGTCCTCGCCGCGGATGAAGGCCTCTACCGCAGCGTGCGCGATGTCGTCGTGCAGCTGAACGGGTGGGCTCTTCATGAAGTAGGCCGAAGGGGCAACGAGTGTCCCTGCCAACTTCCGATCAAGTCCGAGCTTCGCGCAACGAATCGCGTCGGTGATCACACCGGCGCTGTTCGGCGAATCCCAAACCTCAAGCTTCAACTCCGCAGTGAGCGGGACCCCGCCGAAGGTTGTCCCTTCGAGTCGGATGTTTGCCCACTTGCGGTCAAGGAGCCACGGCACGAAGTCCGAAGGTCCAACGTGCACCTGCTCCTCGCCCATTGGCTCATCGAGGATTGAGGTGACCGCGTTGGTCTTTGAGATCTTCTTGCTCTCCAAGCGTCCGCGCTCCAACATGTTCTGGAAGTCGGTGTTGCCACCGAAATTCAGCTGATAGGTGCGGTCGAGGTGTACGCCACGATCGGCGAAGAGTCGAGCAAGAACGTCGTTGCACCAACCTGGCTCTTGATGTCATCGCCAACAATCGGAAGGCCAGCGGCGGCAAACTTCTTCTGCCACTCTGGTTCGCGACCGATAAAGACAGGGATGGCATTCACAAATGCGCAGCCCGCCTTGATCGCCTGCTCCGCGTAAAAGCGAATCCCCTCTTCGCTGCCCACTGGAAGGTAGGCAACCAAGACGTCCACCTTGCGCTCCTTGAGCACTGCGGCAACATCAACTGGCTTCTCCGGCGACTCCTTCACCACGTCGCGCAGGTACTTACCAATGCCGTCAAGCGTTGGCCCGCGCTGCACAATCACGCCGGTGGTTGGGATCTCCTGGAACGTCCAGGTGTTGTTCGGCTCAGCGCCGAGCGCAACGGAGAGATCCTTCCCAACCTTCGTCACGTTCACATCGAACGCGGCAACGTACTCAAGGTCTCGGACGTGATATCCGCCAAGGTCGACATGCATCAGTCCTGGAACCCTTGCATCGTTCTTGGCATCTGCGTAGAAGTAGCGACCCTGCACGAGGCTGCTTGCGCAGTTCCCCACGCCCGCAATCGCCACGCGGATTGGGTTGGTTGCCTTGACCGGCGTCGTTGGCGCCGGTCGTGCGTTCCATTGTGCCCTTGGTCCGTTCATTTCCATCATGTTGCGTACCCCCTTGTTACTACCGTTCTTTTGCGGAGCTGACCGCCAGCCCCACCTTCACTAACCGTTGACAACGCCAACGGCGAGCATCAATGTGCCGCTATTGCCGCGGCGAAGCCTTGCCTTGCACTGCTGTCTGCTCAACAGCTGCGAGCCCTGCGCGGATGAATCGAATCCGCTGCACCACGGTGATCGCAGAAGCGACTGAGATGAGTGCGAGTGCGGCGGTGAGCCATGCAGTGCCGAGGGCGCCGCCAGCAAGAAGGCCTGCGACCAACACGGCGGCACGCTCCGCGCGTTGGGCAATTCCAACATCTGCGCAGACGCCAAGTCCTTCACCACGCGCGCGTACGTAGCTCACGAGGGAACCGAGTCCGAGCGCGAGCGTTGCAAGTCCAATCACTTCGGTCGTACCGCTTACGGCGGCACCCGCAGCGATGCCGGCATAGATCACCGCCTCGCCAGCTCGATCCATGGTTGAGTCAAGGAAAGCGCCAAAGCTGCTTGTCTTTCCTGTGGCGCGTGCGAGCGTTCCGTCAAGCCCGTCAAAGAGCGTCCCGAAGATCAGGATAAGTGCGGTGAGCACCCACTGGCCTGTGGCGGCGGCAACGGCTGCTGCGAGAACGATCCCGAACCCGGCAACGGTAAGCGCGTCTGGCGAAAAGCCGATTCGACCGAGAAAGAGCGCGATCGGTTCGCCGATGCGCTTGATGCGTGCGCGCTCGTCGCCGGTGAAGAGACTTCCCTCGGTTGCGCGGCTCGCCATGCTTACTCCTCTTCCGCGCGGACGGCGTCTACGAGCGGCTGCGCGTTCGGCAGTGCAGTCTCTGGCGCCACCCATGCGGCCGGGTTCGATACGCCAAGTGCGGCGAGCATCAGTGCGTGCCCCTCGGCGATCGTCTCAGTGCGCAACGTGTAGATGGACTCGCGACCAGACCGCTCGCTGGTGACGAGCCCCGCGCTTCGAAGTCGGCGGAGATGCCAACTGACGAGTGGCTGGGAGAGGCCGGTTGACTCAATCAGCTCGGAGACCGTCGCTGGTGCGGCCGCAAGGCGGCGCACGAGATCGAGGCGGTTGGTGTCCCCAAGGGCGCGGTGGACGCGGCGAGCCGCCTCAATCACGAAGCGCTCTCCGGCACGGTCGCGCAGCGCTGTGGGGAGCGCGGCGAGGCTCTTCGTACTCATCGGATACCCGCTCGGTTCTTCGCTTCCATATAGCGGAAGTTTATATGAATTTTTGCTGATGCGAGCGGCGGGGCTGGTCCTCCAACGGCTTTTGTTACATCTGTCCGGCTACCAGGTGCCCGGACTGGCGGGCCCCCCGCGGGGTGGGGAGCCTTGTTAGTTGGCGAGCGCCTGGACGACTGCCTCGATCAGGCCCCCAGGGAGGAGTCCGAGCAGGATCGTGCCAGCGGCGGCGATCAGCAGACCGACTCGAAGCAACGGAGCGGTCGCCACCTGCACCTCGTTCTCGGCTGGATCGCGCATGAAGAGATAGACGATCACGCGCAGATAGTAGAAGGCGGCGATCGCCGCATTCAGCACCGCCACGATTGCCAAGGCTGCAGCGAGCCCCCCAGCCTGTACGGCGCTCAAGATGACGTACGCCTTTGCGAAGAAGCCTGCAGTTGGCGGAATACCAGTAAGGCTCAGCAGGAAGAGCGCGGCAAGAAGTGCAATCTGTGGGTGTTTGCGACCGAGGCCCGCAAGATCCGTCAGCTGCACCGTTGCACCCGGCCTTCCTTGGATAACAGCCAGGAAGGCGAATGCGCCAAGATTCATCAGTGCGTATGCAGCGCCGTAGAAGAGAATTCCTGCAATTCCAGATGCTTCGCCAGCACCCGCTGCAACAATACCGACCATCAAGTACCCGGTATGCGCAATCGATGAGTAGGCGAGCATGCGCTTCACGTTCCCTTGTGTCAGCGCAACAAGATTGCCGAGCGTCATTGTGGCTGCGGCGAGTATCACCATCACGGGAATCCAGATCTCTGCAAGCGGAAGAAGCGCAATCAAGAAGAGTTTGATGAGCAACACAAACGCACCGATCTTCGGCCCAACAGAGAGGTAGCCCGTAATCGGTGTGGGTGATCCTTGATATGCATCTGGTGTCCAGTAGTGGAACGGAACAGCCGCGACCTTGAATGCAGAGCCGGTGGTGATGAGCGCGAGTGCAACAGCAGCCGCAGGCGGCAGACCTGTAGCGAGGGATGCAAGCGCCGTTGCGATTCCACTCAGTGACGACGTCCCTGTTGTCCCCCAGAGGAGCACGATGCCGAAGAGAAGGATTGCGCTGGAGAAACTACCGAGAAGGAAGTACTTTACGGCGCCCTCGGTGCTGAGCGGATCGCGCTTTGCGTAGCCGGCAAGCAGATAGCCGGGGATGACCATCAGTTCGAGCGCAATGAAGAGCGTGACCAGATCGGCGGCGGCGGCGAGCAGAATCGTGCCGCAAAGTGCGAAGAGAAGTGTGGCGGCAAACTCAGCGCTCGGGTATCCGCGTGCGAAGAGGTGGTCAGGACTGACCAGCAGCGTGATAGCGACGATTGCGGCGCCGAGAAGACCGAGATACGCAACAAATGGCCCACTGATATACGCGCCGTTGAGCGCCGTCACCACGCCACCGCTCTGCTGCAGCAGGATCCATGCGGTGACGCCGAGGCCGGCAAGGGCAACGGAGATCGGTGCATGCTTTCTGTTCGGCGTGATGGCGTCACTCAAGAGCACCAACACTGCGGTGAGTCCAACGCTCAGGAGCGGCGCGATGGTGAGGAGGTCGTTGCTCATGGGGCGATGCCTCCCGCCGCGTACATCAGGAACTGCGCGACGCTCGGTGCGAATGCACCTGTGAGTAGCGCGGGGAGGATGCCGAAGGCGACGATCATCGCCGCGAGCGGGGCAAGGGTCGCAATTTCAATCGGCGTGACATCGGTCAGTTTTGAGCCGAGACCCTTGAGGAACGGAGAGAGCTCGCCGGTAAAGACGCGCTGGTAGAGCCAGAGGAGGTAGACCGCGGCGAGGATCATCACGAGCGTTGCCGCGCCAGCGACCATCGGATTTACGAGGAACGCGCCGAGCAGGACGAGGAATTCGCCTGCGAAGCCGGAGAGGCCGGGAAGTCCAACCGAGGCGAAGAGGAAGAAGCCGAAGAGCGCTGCGTACACGGGGGTGCGCGAGGCCCAGCCGCCCATCTTTGCGATCTCACGGTCATGCGTTCGCTCATAGCCAATGCCGACGAGAAGGAAGAGTCCGCTGGTGATGAGGCCGTGATTCAACATCTGCAGAATGGCGCCGTCCACTCCCTGTTGGTTAAACGAGAAGATGCCGAGGGTGACAAAGCCCATGTGGCTCACCGAGCTATACGCAATGAGCTTCTTCAGGTCGGTCTGGACGATCGCAACGATCGCCCCGTAGATGATGGCGATCACCGAGAGCACGATAATCAGCGGGGCGAAGTCCTGTGCCGCCTGCGGGAAGAGTGGGATCGCGAAGCGAATGAAGCCGTAGCCGCCAAGCTTCAGCAAGACGCCGGCCAGGATCACCGAGCCGGCAGTGGGTGCCTGCACGTGCGCGTCCGGGAGCCATGTGTGGAATGGGAACATTGGCACCTTGATCGCAAAGGCGAGTGCGAACGCCGCAAAGGCGAGCGCCTGCAGCGTTGGGTCAGTGATCGTCCCGCGCAGCGCAAGGAGATCGAACGCACCCTCCCATGAGCCAGTAGCAACCTGATGGCTGAACGCGGTGGCAAGGATCGCCACGAGCATGAGGAGGGAGCCAACCAACGTATAGAGGACGAACTTGATGGTGGCGTAGATGCGATCGGCACCACCCCAGATACCGATGATGAGATACATCGGGACGAGCACAATCTCCCAAAAGATATAGAAGAGGAAGAGGTCGAGCGAGAGGAAGACGCCGAGCATGCCAGTCTCCAGGATCAAGAAACTGATGAAGTACTCCTTCACGCGACTCTGGATTGGGCCGAAGCTCGCCAAGATGCAGATCCAGCTGAGCAGTGTGGTCAGTACCACGAGCGCACCGGAGAGGCCATCTACACCGAGGTGGTAGGTGATGCCAAAGTTTGGGATCCACGCCACTTGTTCGCTGAATGCGAACTCACTGGAGAACTCGCGAATCCCTGGCAGCATCAGAAGGCTCAGAACGAACGTAATGAAGGAGATCACCAGCGCTGCAGCGCGGATAGCTGACGGGCGCGAGGAGGGGATCAGCGCAACGCCGAGTGCGCCGACGAGCGGGAGAAGCGTGATCATGGAGAGGATCGGCAGTGATCCAACGAACTGAGTGAGATCGCTCATGACCCGATCACCAAATAGGCGATCGCCATCGCCGCCAAGCCGAGCGCGATGCCGAGCGCGTAATTCTGGACGCGTCCAGTCTGGATCTGCCGGAGACCCCGACCGCCACTTGAGGTGAGCGCTCCAACGCCATTGACCGCGCCGTCCACGACGCGCCGATCAAACCACCAGGCGGCGTTGGCGGCTCGACCACCGAGTCGCACAAAGATCAGATCATTGAGATCGTCAAAGAACCAGCGCCCCTTGCTCCCAACATAGAGCGGCTTGAGTCGTTCCGTGATGGCGCGAATGCGGTCGCCGTTGTCAGTACGGAACAGGCGCACGCCGATCGCCGTGCCAACAGATGCGATCGTCACACTTGCAAGCATCAAGAGGCCGTCGATTCCGAACAGCTGCCACTTCGAGTGTTCAATCCCGAGCATCTCATCGGCCGTGTGGAAGATCGGCTCGAGCCCATGCTTGATGATGCCGTCTGCAACGGGGAATCCGAGCAGCGCACCGATGCCGATCGAAGGGATTGCGAGCAGGATCAGCGGGAGCGTCATCGTCCAAGGCGACTCGTGCGGGTGCACGCTCTCAGCGACTCGACTCTTCCCCCAGAAGGTGAGCCCCATCAGGCGGAACATATAGAAGGCGGTCGCCCCCGCAACGGCAAGTCCAACGAACCAGACCCACGTATAACCGAACTTGAACGCCTCACCGAGGATCTCGTCCTTTGACCAAAAACCGGCGAGCGGCGGTAGTCCTGCGATCGCGATCGTCCCGATCAGCATGGTGGCGTACGTGATTGGAATCTTCTTGGCGAGCCCACCCATCTTCGGCATCTCTTGCTCACCGTCAACGGCGTGAATCACGGAGCCTGAGCCGAGGAAGAGGAGGCCCTTGAAGAAGCCGTGCGTGACCAAATGGAAGATGGCGGGAACCCACGCCCCAACACCGAGTGCGGCAAACATGTAGCCGAGTTGCGAGAGTGTGGAGAAGGCAAGGACGCGCTTGATATCTGTCTGCGTGAACGCAATCGAAGCGGCGAAGATTGCGGTGAAGATACCGATTGCGGCAACCACAAGCATCGCTTCGGGGCTCGCAGCAAAGAGTGGACTCATGCGCGCCACCAGGTAGACGCCAGCGTTCACCATCGTTGCTGCGTGGATGAGTGCGGAGACTGGGGTTGGCCCCTCCATTGCGTCTGGGAGCCAGACGTGCAGCGGGAACTGCGCCGACTTTCCGACCGCGCCGCAGAAGATCAGCAGTGCGATGACGGTAGCGGCGGTCCCAGTGAGCTCGCCTGCGGCAACCCCAGCCAGGATCGTCGCGATGTCGAGCGTGCCGAAGACGGCGACGAGCCCCATCAGGCCGAGTGCGAATCCAACGTCTCCGACGCGATTCGTGATGAACGCCTTCTTTGCGGCGAGCGCCGGTTCGCGCTTCTTGTACCAGAAGCCGATCAACAGATACGACGAGAGGCCGACGAGCTCCCATGCCGCGAAGACGACGAGCAGATTGCTTGCCAGCACCAAGAGAAGCATGGAGAACATAAAGAGGTTGAGGTAGGCGAAGAAGCGCCAGTAGCCCGGGTCGTGACTCATGTAGCCAACGCTGTAAAGGTGCACGAGCGCACCGACGGTGGTCACCACAAGGAGGAGTGCGCCGGTCAGTGCATCCACGCGGATCCCCATGCTGAAGGTCAAGTCGCCAGAGGCGATCCAGGTGAAGAGTTCGCGTGACGCGCCGTACTCTCCGAGCTCCCCCAGCAGGGCTGGGACTGCCAGGCTCATGGAGAGCCCCCACGTGGCCACGATCGCGAGGAGCGGAACGATATGTGCGAGCTTGCCGAGCCGTCGACCGATCGCCGCAGTGATGAGGAAGCCGCCGAGTGGCAGCAGAAGAAGAAGCGGCGCGTACTCCGGAAGCTGCGCGGCCGGCTCGCCGCTCTCTGACGCGGCGCGGAGGAGCGTGCTGAACATGCTCATCACTACTGCCGCATCGTGTCGTACTCGTCGACCAGCGGGGTCTTCCGATTGCGATAGATCGCAATGATGATGGCGAGGCCGACGGTCGCCTCAGCGGCTGCAACGGCGATGATCAGCATGGCGAACGCAATCCCTTCTCCGGCAAGTGCGGGGATGAACGCACCGAAGGCAACCACGGCGATATTCACCGCATTCAGCATGATCTCCACACTCATCAACATGCTGATCGCGTTTCGACGCGCAAGAAAGCCGAACGAACCGATGGAGAAGAGAAGGCCAGAGAGAACGAGGTACGGCTCAAGGTGTCCAGCGATCAGGCTCACGTGCGCCCCTCGTCTTCTTCGGCGCCGATCTGTCCCGCACGTGGAAGCGAAGCGAGATAGATCCCGCCGATCACTGCGGCGAGGAGAAGGACGCTGGCAACCTCAAAGGCGAGAAGGTACGGGCCGAAGAGCGCCTCTGCAGCCCCCGCAGTCCCCTCAGCGACTGGTGTTCCGTTGAAGACGGTTGCGTTCCAGCCTCCTCCACCAAGCGTGAAGGCAAAGATCAGCGCAAGCAGCGCTGAGATGAGTGCGGCGGGGACCGCTTGTGTCTGGAAGTTGAGTTTTGCGGGCGCCGCCTTGGACTGTGTGAGCATGATCGCGAATAGGATCAACACGCTGATGGCACCGATGTACACGAGCACCTGCGCGCCAGCAAGGATTGCGGCGCCGAGCATCACATAGATGCCGGCGAGCGCACCGAGTGTCAAGATCAAGAGCAGCCCGTTGCGAATGATGTCGCGCCCTAACACCACGCCGAGGGATCCAGCCACGGCAACGCCGCCGAGGAGCATGAAAAGCGCGTCAGCCCACGTGATCCCGATCAACGGAAGTGTGTCTGGCAACGGCATGAGCTACTTCAGGCGCAAATTGGACGGCAGGACCGGAAGTGCACGTGCCGGGTCGTGTCGTCGACCGGCAACGGTGTTCTCCCAGTTGCTCTCGCCACGGATGAAGGTGGCCTCAGAGGTTCGCTCAATCTTGGCGAGCGCAATCAGGTCAATCATTGGCTCGCTGCGATCCGTATGCGCGAGCTCAAAGTCAAAGCCGCTGCGGAGTGCGTCGTATGGACAGGCGTCCACGCAAATGCCGCACAGGATGCAGCGCGACTCATCGACTTCGTACTTGGTCAAGATGCGCGGCTTCGGCATGAGTGCGCCCGTTGGGCAGGTCTCTGCACATCGACCACATGAGACGCACGGTGACTCGTTGAGGCTCATGTCGAGCGGTGTGGTGACGAGCGTGTCAAAGCCGGTTCGCATGAAGTCGTAGCATGCGGCGCCAACGACTTCGGCGCAGACATTGGCACAACGACCGCAGTCGATGCAGCGCGACGGCTCACGCAAGATGAACGCGTGTGAGTCGTCTCGAACATAGTCATGGTTCACCGTTCTGATGATCCTTCTCGAGCGACTTGAGCGTGGTGCCGTACTCAATGCCGAGGCGGCGTAGATCACAGAATCCGATCGCCTCACAGGTGCACTGCAAGCAGCGCGTGCTCTCCGCCATCACATCGGCCTTGCTGTATGGGATTTCGTATTGGATGTAGTCGTGCTTTCGCTCGTCCGCATGGAGCGCCTTCAGCCTGCGGCGTGGCTCTTTCGTCTCGCCGGTGAACGGCACGATGCTGAGGAACTCTGGTTGTGGTTCGGCGAGCGTCTGACGGTTGCGGATCTCGCCAAGGTCGAGCCCCTGCAGATAGGCGTCCGCTGCGTAGGCGCAGCGGCGACCGTCGGCGATCGAGGCGACCACGGTGGTGGCGCCGTTCCGCACGTCTCCGCAGCCGAAGACGCCGTCGCGTCCGGTCTGGAAGGTGACCGCGTCCGCCTTCAGGCGTCCGTTCTTCGTTGCAGCGACCCCGTCGGCGCCAACGCTGGCCCAAGTCATATCCGGTCCCTGGCCAATCGCCTTCAGGATGCGATCGCACTCAATGATGAACTCGGTGCCTGGCGCAGGCTCTGGTCGGCGGCGACCAGACGCGTCAGGTGCGCCGAGCTGCATGCGGATGAACTCGAGGCCCTTGACGCGGTTCTTCTCGTCCACGATGACGCGGGTCGGTCCCGCCTGGAAGATGGCGCGCGCACCCTCTTCGATCATCTCGTGCACTTCGTCTGCGGCGGGCATGTCCTTCATGTCGCGGCGGTAGACGAGCGTCACCTCTTTTGCGCCGAGGCGAATGCTCGTGCGTGAACAATCCATTGAGGTGTAGCCGCCGCCAACCACCACCACGCGGCTCCCTTCGTGGTTCGGATACTCAAGGCCGAGTGCCGCGGTGTGCAGATAGTCGAGTCCGTCAATGACACCCTCGGCGTCTTCACCCGGGATGCCAAGGTCGTTCGTGTCGTAACAGCCGATCGCCACGATTACCGCGTCGTAGCCCTGCGCCTTCAGGTCAGCGGTGGTGAAGTCGCGGCCGAGCATCTTGTTGCACTCGAATCGACCACCAAGTCGCGTGATTGATTGATACTCGCCGTCCAGCACCTCAATCTTCGGCAGACGGTATTGCGGGATTCCGTAGCGGAGCATGCCGCCTGGCTCAGGATCTTTTTCGAAGATCGTGACGTCATGACCGGCAACCAACAGATAGAAGGCAGCGGATGCGCCAGCCGGACCGGAGCCGATCACGGCAACGCGCTTCCCGGTCTTTGGCTGCAGCTCAAAGGGAAGTGGCGGATCGATATTCTCGTCCCACATTGACTTGAGCACCTGGTCGCCTGCGTAGCGGTGGCTGTCGCGGATCGCGATCGCTTCGTCAACTTCGTCACGACGGCAGTGGTCTTC
>JBEDBF010000038.1:0-8554 GCA_041177405.1 Chloroflexota bacterium
GGCCATTGCGATCCAGGCGGATGCCGCCGATCCAGATGCCGCAGCGACCGTTGTGGCCAAGGCGATCGAGGCATTCGGCAAGGTGGATCTTCTGGTCAACAATGCAGGGATCACGCGCGACACGCTCATCCTGCGCATGACACCTGAGCAGTGGCGCGAAGTGATCGACACGAATCTCTCTGGCGCCTTCTACATGACCAAGGCGGCGGTGAAGGAGATGCTGCGCGCCAAGAGCGGACGCATCATCAACATCACCAGCGTCTCCGGGCAGGCGGGGAACGCTGGGCAGGCGAACTACAGCTCGGCGAAGGCGGGAATGATCGGCCTCACCAAGGCAACGGCACGCGAGGTGGCGAGTCGCGGCATCACCGTCAACGCAGTGGCGCCAGGCTTCATCACGACTGAACTGACTGCTGACCTACCAGATGCAATTAAAGATGGCGTCAAGGCGCAGACGCCACTCGGGAGATTCGGTGAGCCGCACGAGATTGCGGCTGCGGTGATCTACCTCGCCTCACCCGAAGCTTCGTACGTCACCGGCCAGGTGCTAGGAGTGGACGGCGGACTGGTGATGATGTGACGCCCGCGGGAAACCGCGGCGCGCCACTCAGCGCAGCGCTCGCACTCCTCGCCGGAATCACTCTCTCTACCGCCGTCTGGGCGGGCGTCGCCTCTGCGCGTCCGGATGCTGCGCGGACGGTGGCAACCAGTGAACTCAGCACCACTGCGACGGGCGAACGCCTTGGCGACGATGGTCGCTACACGATCCTTTTTCTAGGGAGCGACAAGCGCTGTCGTCGACTCGGCTCACCGCTCGGCGCGGAGCGCTGCAGCAGCCTGGAGGCAAAGGTTGAGGAGGCGAGCGCTGAGGGCTCACCCGCGAGCGCGCTCTATCCGTACATCTGGTCGCGCGTCGCCGACGCCACACTCGACCAGGCGCGCAACCGTGCGGGGACGGAGCGAACCGATGTGATGACGCTCCTCACGGTGGATCCGGCGACTGGCGAAGCGGCGGCGCTGAGCATCCCGCGCGACATGGAGCGCTTCCCGCTGAAGCCCACACTCGCCCGCGACTTCTGCAGGCCCGGAAGTTCGCGCTTCAACGCCAAGGTGAATGCGCTCTACGTGTACGCGCAACTCTGCATGAAGGCAACACCAACCCTCCGCGCGTGGGAGCGATCATCACTCGCCGCGGAGAAGGTGCGAGAGAACCTGGCCTACGCGTTTGACATTGAGATTGATGACTGGGTGCTCGCAACGTTCGGCGCCGCGGACATCCTCGGCGCGGCACTCGACAGACTCGCCCCCGCACCCACCCTGGTGCACCTTGATGACAAGAGCCGCTTCGCCGCCTGCCGCACACACCGGCTCAGGACGGGGAACGAGATGAGCTATGTCGATCGCAATCTGCGCTCCAATGCCAAATACGGCGATCTCCTCTTCTTGCGACCGGGGAGCGCAGATCGGTTTGGCGTCCGTAACGCATGGGCGTACGCGAACTGCCGTGAGCCTGAACAGACGACAGTACGGGAGAGCAGTCCCTACTTCGTCCCTGAATCGTGCCCAGTTGTCGGACGGAGTGCCGAAGGTTGCATCTTCGATGTGCCGAGCAACCTGTGGACCGGCTTTGCGCGCGCGCGCAAATATGACGGCGACACGAATCGGATCCGTCGCGCACAGCGCATTCTCTCTGCGATCAGCGTGCGTGTCATCGACGCCGGAGCCGAGGTTGCTCGCAGCCTTGCAACCCTCGCCGCAATGCGCTGGTACGCGTGGGCGGACCGCAACGCGGCCGGCGTGGTGCGTGACTGGAACCTCGGCCCGGCGCTGGTGCGCGGAAGCATCAGCCCCGATGACGTTGATGAGATCTTCGGCTATGTCGCCACCGCACGTGCGCAACTCGTTTCGGGCCCAGACGACCCAGCCGGCTGGCGACCGATGCTGCTGCTCGGCCAGCGCGTCACACTCCCGAGCGGTGCGAGCTGTCGCGTGGCGGGCACCTCGCTCTTCGGCGGAGACAACTACCGTGGACGACTCGCCTGCACTCGCGCCTGGGTCGGCGACGCGTTCGGTTCGGTGAGCCCTTCGCCGTAGCGGCGAGCTACGCGCTGACCTGAGTTATGCGCCGACGCCGACTAGATTGGCGATCAGCACCGCGGCGTTCAAGACGAAGAGGAGTCCAACCGCGCCCCAGCCCGCCGCCTGAAGCCAACGCGGACTCGCATGCACACCCAGGAGGGCCCGGCTGCTCGCGAGCTTGACGATGAAGGCGAGGACGATCGGGAGGAAGAGTCCCTGCAGGTACTGGCTCCCCACGATCGCACCGATCGGATCGAGGCCAGGGATCATCACGACCCCTGCGCCGATCACAAGGATCACCGTGAAGATGCCGTAGAAGATTGGCGCTTCGCCGAGCTTCTTATCAACGCCCGACTCAAAGCCGAACGCTTCGCTGAGTGCGAAGGCCGTAGTAAGCGGCATGATCGCCATCGCGAGGAGGCTCGCCCCAAAGAGTCCCGCGCCAAAGAGGATCGTGGAGAAGGTGCCGGCGAGCGGCTCAAGTGCCGTAGCGGCCTCAGCGGCGGAGCTGATCGCCTGGCCACTCCCGGCGAGTGCGACCGCCGTTGCGATGACGATGCAGACGGCGATGAAGTTGGTCCATGCGGATCCGAGGATGGCATCGGCACGCGCCGCGCCGAGCTCCTCCACGCCGATCTCCTTCTCTGCCACTGCCGACTGCAGATAGAACTGCATGTACGGCGTCACGGTGGTTCCAACCACCGCGACAAGAAGGAGCGCTTCCGCCGCGGAGATGCCACCAAGATCTGGCGTCGTAAGCGACGATGCGACGTCGGCCCAGTTGGGGTTGGCGAGGAGTGCGGCGGCGATGTACGCCAAGAAGACGGCGGTGAGCGAGAGGAAGATGCGCTCGACGCTGTGATAGTTCCCGTAGACCACGATCAGCCAGACGGCGAGCGCGGCGAGCGGCGCCGTGATCAGTGTCGGCGCCCCGAAAATAGCGAGTGCCGATGAGGCACCGGCAACATTCGCTACCGTGTTTGCAAGGTTGGCAATCAGCAGCACGATCATGGCGAAGAGCGTCCAGCGCACGCCGAAGTGTTCGCGGATCAGATCGGTCAGTCCCTGGCCTGTCACCACCCCAAGTCGCGCCACCGACTCCTGCACGAGCGCAAGAAGGAGTGCGGTGAAGGGGAGGATCCAGAGGAAGCGCAGGCCCGTGGAGGAGCCGAGGGTGGCGTAGGTGGTGATGCCGCCTGCATCGTTCCCGGCAACGCCGGCGATCAGTCCAGGGCCGACCACCGCCAGAAAGGCGAGCGGACCTCGTCGGCCACGAAAGGTCTCACGCAACCGCAGGAAGGGGAGTGCGCCGAGTGCGGCGAAACGGCGCGGTGCGCGGCGTGCAAGCTCGAGTGGCGCAACAGAGCGTCGATCGGCCATCTCAGCGCGCCACGACTACTCGACGCTCTTGCTGCGCGCAGCGCTCTTTGCACGGCGCTTCGCTTCGGCGGCGGCGATGCTCCCTGCGCGGAGGCGGCGTGGTGCCTCGCGGCGCCACTCTTCTGGGAGCACATCCCAGAGCGCATCGGATGCGGTGATCACACCCATCAGTCGACGCTTCTCGTCGACGACGGGGACGGTGATCAGACCGTAGCGGGTGACAACGCGCGCAACCTCCTCCGCATGCGCCAGCAGCTCAACGGCAACCGGCTCATCTTCCATCAAGTCGACAACCTTGGTCGTTGGTGGCGCGAGCACAAGATCGCGCAGCGTCACTTCGCCGAGCAGGTGTCGCTTTGCATCAACAACAAACACGGCGTACGCAACATCCGCATCCGGCTCAAGGCGGCGAATGGATGCGAGCGCTTGTGCCACCGTGGCGCTCGGCTTGAGTGCCACATGTTCCGTGGTCATGATGCCGCCGGCACTCATCTCTGGATGTGCGAGCAGCTCCTTGACGTCCTCTCGCTCCTCTTTCGCCATCAGGCGCAAGATCGCACTCCTGCTCATCGGCGAGAGATCCGCTACCGCGTCGGCCGCTTCGTCTGGGCTCATCTCTTCGAGCAGGTCCGCGGCGCGCTCTGGCTCAAGGTCCTCAAGAAGATCGGTGCGCGTCTCAGGCTCCAACTCCTCGAGCGCTTCGGCTGCCACCTCTTCATCAATGGAGCTGAAGATATCTGCGCGGTCGCGCGGGGTGAGCTGATCCACGATCGTTGCAAGGTCGGCGGGGTGCAGCTCAGAGAGTCCGGCGTGCGGCACCTTCAGGCGCATGCTGGCAATCGTCGAGCCGAGCGGGTCAACATCCTCCCAGTCAATGTATGAGGCGACGCGTGACCGTCCGCCGGAGAGTCGTCCGATCCAGTTGTCTGGCAGTCCGAGGCGGCGGAGCAGCCCGGCGGCGCCAACGTCAACGGCAACGAGGCGCATCGCTCCTTCAACAAAGTCAAGGAGCACATCGTTTGCGCGCACCACCTTGCGACCATCGATGTCCACGATCTGCTTATCGAGGAGATCTGCTTTCAGCAAGATTTCATCCTTACGCTTATTGAATCTCGCGATGTCGATACGCTCCGTGCCGAGCCGCGCACCAGCGGCGTCCAGACGCTCCACCGAGCTCCATGGGAGATAGATGCGACGCCGTCCAGTGCGCACCACAAGACCCGTGACGGGTGGGTGGCTTGCCCCAACAGCAACGATCAGATCATCGATTGAACCGATCGCGTCGGCGCCACTGTCACGTACGGGTCGTCCGATGAGTCGCGAGAGATGGAGCATCGTGCCCTCCGATGCTTGGTCCCGCCGCAGTCAGCAGGTTCGCCTGCAGTCTACGCGGGGCAGCCCTCGGCGCGCTACCCTTCGGGAGAACGGAGGTCCATTTGAGTAAGCAGCGCACATCTCGACGCCTCAACATGCGACAGCTCACGGCCTTCGCCGACACCACCGCGGAGTTTGGCGAGACCGAGTTGACTCGACCGTGGGCGGAGACGTTGATCGCCGTTGGAGTCGCCGCCGTGATCGCACACTTCAGTGAAGGGAGCGCCACCGTCCTTGCAGGGGCTGCCGCCGCCATCCTCGCCGCTGTTGGCGTCGACGCGGTGCGCCGATCGGATGCGCGAGACCTGCCGCGTGGATCAGAGCTGCCGCTCGCCGGACTGATGGGCCTCGCCACAGCCGGCGCGGCGCGCCTCGTCCCTACTGGTGTCGGTCTCATCGCGGCGATCGTCGTCGGCGCGCTCCTTCTGCGCGCGGTGGTGACGTGGGAGTTGCGCGTGCGACGCATCCCTGGCGGGGCAACGCATCGAGATCGCGTCGGTGCACTTGCCGTATCCACCTTCATCCTTTTCGCCGCCTCCATCGGAGTCGCGGCACTCGTCCCCGGCGTGATCAGCGTCCCGGGGACACCATCGGCGCGACCAGACGCAGTCGGGCCACTCGCCCTGCTCGCAGTTGGGATCGGGTCCGCGATCGCCGCAGGACTCCTTGCAGGTCGCATGGCGAGCCTGCGCCGCGAACGAACCAGTGGCATTGTGCGCGACGCGCTCGGCGCGGCGCTGATCAACGGGCTCGCCTCCATCGCGTTCGCGGCGCTCGGCGCTGCGCGACTCGCCGGTCCAGCGGGGCTCGCCGTCCTCTTCTATGCGCGTGAGATCTGGGCCGCCACCCCCGAAGGGGCGCGGACCGATCCTCGACTGATCCTTGAGATCCTTCTCCTTGTGCTCGCCACCGCGGTCGCGGTGCTCTGGATTGGGGTCTCCCTCTAGCGATCGGCTATCCTTCCCCAGCGGCGCAGCGCCTGATCTGCAGCGCGCCATGAGCGAAGGAGGCGAACGTGACCCTCACCAACGAGAACCCAACCCAGAAGCCAACCCGTGCAGCACGTGAACATGCGGATGCCGCACTGAAGGCTGCAGCAGAGGGTCGTTGGCAGGAGGCGGCGGATGAGAATCGCGCCGTGCTCGCGTTCGCCACAGAGATCAAAATCGAAGAGCGCATCGAGGCGCAGAACCGCCTGGCGAAGTGCCTCTGGGAACTTGGTGACCTTGCCGGATCAAAGAAGGAGTACCAGGCGACCCTTGCGCTCGATCCACTCAACCGAATCGCCGAACGAAACCTTGAGCGACTCAAGGGGCTGATGAAGCAGGTTGGGAAGAAGATCACGCCGAGCTCGGAGGTCGCACCAACCCCCGCCGGAATCTTCATCCAGGAGGCGGGGACCACAGGGTTTGCGCACCTGACCAATGTGACCGACGTCGCCACGCTCGCACAGGTGAATCCTGGCGACGCGGTCGAGCTCCTCACGCTCGGTAATCGACTGATCGCCAAGGCGAACGGGATTGAGATTGGACGCGTGGAGCCGCGCATTGCGGCGCGACTCTTGAAGTTGATCGCCGACGGCAACGTCTATAGCGCGGGGATCACGTCGATTAGTGGCGGGGATATTCGCATCATTATCCGTGAAGAGCGCGTGAGTGCGAAGAATGTTGGGAAGGTCTCATTCCCAACGGCAACCCGCACCAGCGATGAGCGCCCGTACACCAAGGGCTCCTTCTTCCGTGAAGATGAAGGCTATAGCGATGACGATGATGATGACGATCTTTACGAGGAAGAGAAGCCAGAGGTGGAGCGCGTGACCGCCGAGCCACCGGAGAAGACGGCTGAAGATGCATTCCTCCCCGAGAGCGAAGAGGCCGGATCCGAAGAGTAGCGCGCACATAGCGCGGAGGGCGAAGGGTCATGTCGACGTACCTTCGTGACGCGCGAGCGGCTCGCACCGTCTCCGCACTTCGAACAGAAGGGGCGCTCATCCTTGACCTGAGCGCCGAGAGCGCCGCTCTTGCAGCGGCGGGCGCGCGTCACGGGACGCGCAGCATCGTGCATGCATCAGATCAACTTGCCGAGTGGGAGATTGCACTTGCGCTGCGCCCGCCGAGCGTGCGCGGATTTGAGCTTGCCGTTGCGCAACTCCTGGAGGAGATCGGCACTGAACTCGACAGCGGCTGGCGTGGAAGTTGCGGTGCCTGTGGTCAACCGTTGCGGATCGCCGCGTGGCGATGGGAGAGTGCCGCAGCGGATGAAGACTCGAGCCGCCGCCCAACCGCCCGGCGTGCCACCTGTGCCGCCTGCAAGAACCTAGGCAGGCGAGGGGATGCCTCCGCCATGCGCCCTGGTGAGGCGGCGGTACGCGTCGAACTCTCCGAAGAGCAGCGTCGTGAAGCCCAGGGTGCGACGGGTGGCGCGGCGGAACGGCGCTGGACACCTCGGCAGTTGAGCGTCTTCCTTGCCGCACGGCGCGCGCTCGCCCGCTCCAATGAGACTGCCAGCACGCTCGCCGCACTCCGCGTGGCGGTCTCGCGAGCGGCGCTCCTCTGCGCGCGACCCGCTGACGGGCGCGAATCAGAGAAGGCGTGGTGGGAGATTGCGCCGTGGCAGGCGCTCGCCGACGTTGTAGACGAACAGCGCCGAGCCCTCCTCCTTGCGCGAGAACTCCCTCGCGACCTTTCGCTGAGTGGAGACCTGGTGAACCTGAGCTACCCGGGTCACCCCGTCATCCTGATGCGCGCATCAGGCGCGGCGCGAACGGCCGTTGCCGGGCTCAACGCGAGCGCCTCCTTGAATGCTGCACTCATCCATCTGCATCTGGGCAGAGAGGAGCAGGTCCGTGTCGACCGCGCACTCGGCGCGGCGCTGGCCGGAGGTGATGTGGGCGACGTGGATCCTGCGCTGCGTGTCGATCCGAACGATGCGAGTAGCGTGACCGCCGCGATCGCACGAATCGTCGTTGCGATCGATCCGTTGATCAAGAGCGGAAGCGGTGCACTCATTGAGGTACCCGCAACGATCGCCGCACTCGCGGGCACGCTCACGGCGGTCAGCATGGCGGGGGGGCTCGTGACTGGACTTGAGCGCACGCATGATGAAGGTGACGAGGACTGGTGGTGGATCGCCGTGAGCATCCCGCCAGCAGCGGCGCGAGGTGTACGCTCCGTGCGCTCCGGTAGCGGGCGAATCAGTGGCGATGCGCTGCAGCGCCTGGTCGCGGACATCTTGGTTGAGCGTGGTGAGCCGACGGCCCCAGAGCACCTTCTCATGCTCTACGCAGTGCGACGCTCCGCAAGTGGTGAGCTGCTCGAGAGTGGCGCACTTATTGATGAGTTCAACGAGCTGCTCGCCCTCCGCGACACGCTTCGCCCGATGGGCTCGCTTGACCGCCTCGTTGCCACTGCAGGGCGAAGGATCTTTGTTGAGGGTCGCGCTGAACGTGAGCGCCTTACGACGGTCGGTGGTGATCGCGACGATGCGCAGCACTGGGCGGCGGCCGCCTCGAGCTGCTGCGCGAGGCGTACTTCGTTGAGGACGAACTTGGCGTTCGTCCTCGCTGGCCGGGTGGGAACCGTTCGGATGAGCGACTCGTATGTATTGCGTCGCTGTTGAAGGTCGGTGCGGCGATGGGGCTTCATAGCGCAATTGCCCCATCGCTCGAACCGCTTCTTGTTGGCGGACTCCCGCTCAACCGGCAGGTGGCACGAGATCCGAT
>JBEDBF010000039.1:0-12093 GCA_041177405.1 Chloroflexota bacterium
GAGCGCACTCTCCGTTGCCTTGATGCTTCCCACGTCAAGGGAGACCGTCTCAATGCCCCGGGTTCGCGCAAGCGCCGCCTGCCCCAGGACGCTCACACCTGCTCGTGTGCGTCCGCGTAAGCGCAGCGCCTGGGAGGTGGCAGGGATCACCCGACCGCGTACATGAAGGATCCGATGAACGCGCTCAATGCCACGTTCAAGATCGCCCCCCTCCTCCGCAATCGCCGCCGCAAGCAGAAGGTTGCCGACTGGGTGGCCCCGCGTTGCTCCGCGCTCCACAGGGAGTCGATGTTGGAGCAGTGCTCCCGCCGTTGATTCCGCATCGGCGAGCGCGATCAGACAGTTGCGAAGATCGCCAACTGGTGGAATCCCGAGCTGTTCCCGTAAGATGCCCGACGAGCCACCATCATCTGCGAGCGAAACGATCGCTGTGAGGGCCACCCCCTCCCGCTTGAGTCCTCGGAGCACTGTGGCCATCCCGGTCCCTCCGCCCAGTGCGACCACGCGCCGACCGTCACGCCGAAACCTTCGCTGCTCCAGTGAGTCGCGAATACGGGAGCGAAGCCCCACCGCTTAGCTCCTGGCGAGATCGCGATGCTCCACCACAATCGGGGCGGAGCCCACGATCGCCGGTAGGCGACGCGCGAGCGCCTCGACAATGGCTACGGATCGGTGTCGACCTCCAGTGCAACCGATCGCGATGCTCAACCGGCCGCGCCCGTCTGCAAGGTACGAAGCCGCACTCGCAGCGAGATATAACTCAATCGACTTCATGAGCGCTGCGCCCGTGGGATCACGTAAGACGTAGTCACTGATCTCCTGCGAGCGACCATCAAGGGGGCGCAGCTCTGGGACCCAGTGTGGATTCGCCGCTGCGCGAACGTCAAACACGAGATCGGCTTCGAGCGGGATTCCGTGTTTATAGCCGAAGCTCGTAAGCCGGATCGCCACTCGCCCATCGCTCTCGAGCGCCTCAGCAACCAGGCGATCTCGGAGTTCCCTCCCGCTCAAGTCACTCGTATCAATCACTGCATCCGCCGACTCACGCGTAGCGCTCAGCAGCGTACGCTCGGCAGCAATAGCGTCGGCCACTGAGCGCGGGGCGTCCACTGCGCCACCGAGCGGGTGCCGGCGCCGTGTCTCGCTGAAGCGACGGATCAGCACGTCGTCTCGTGCATCCAGATAGATGATTCGGGCGCTGACACCGATCGTCGCCGCCCCCGTCCGCACGAGTTCGATCGTGTGACTCGGATCACCGTCGCGCGCGTCTAAGACGAGGCATACCCGTGCAAATCGCTGAGGATCAGCGGCGATCTTCTCAACCAGCGCTGGGAGAAGTTCGTGCGGGAGATTGTCGATGGTCCGAAAACCAATATCTTCGAGTGATTTGGTTGCCGTCGTCTTTCCTGCACCAGAGAGTCCAGTCAAGAGGATCACGCGGCGGTCAGTGGTCATCGCCCACCCGCGCGCACCAGGATGATCGAAAGCTCGTAGAGCAAGAGCAGGGTGATCGCCAGGACGAGCGGACTCACAAGATCCGTGCCAGGGGTGGCGATGGCACTGATGATGACGACTCCGACGATGGCACCTCGGCGCCACGCCCGGAGTTTTGCCGAAGTTATGACCCCCACGCGAGAGAGGAAGACCAGGAGGATCGGATACTCCGCAGCCACCGCAAAGAGAAGGACGAGACCGCTGACGAATCCAAAGTATCGATCGGCCGCAATCATCGGCAAGAGATCTTCGCTCGCGAAGCTGAGGAGGAACCCGACTGCAAATGGGAGCACACTCCACGCGACAAGCGCACCGAGAACGAAGAGCGCAAGGGCAAGTGGAAGCCACGGGCGCGCACTTCGTCGTTCTGCGTTCGTAAGCCCTGGGCTCACGAACGCCCACACCTGCCATAGAAGGATCGGCATCGCAAGGGCAAGCCCGCCAATCAGGCTCAACTGCATGCGAATGCCGAACGCATCGCCGACCCCAGTGAAGTAGAGCTTGGTTGAGCCGAGCGGTCCACGGAGCAGTTCAATGAGCTGGTCGGAGAAGGAGAATGAGGTGACTCCACCTGCGACAACGGCGACCGCGCAGATCAGCATCCGACGGCGGAGTTCGCGGAGGTGATCAACAAGCGGCGCCGTACGCGTCACGCCCGCGGTCTCGGAACGTACTGCATCGACCGCCATCTACGACGCCCCTCGCTCGGCGATGCGGCTCAGACCTTTCGCTTTGGGCGC
This sequence comes from Chloroflexota bacterium, assembly GCA_041177405.1. GTDB lineage: Bacteria > Chloroflexota > Limnocylindria > Limnocylindrales > Limnocylindraceae > Limnocylindrus. The sequence continues at coordinate 2,235 of JBEDBF010000039.1, forward strand.
CGTGCCGGGCTCTTCCGAGCGCTTCGCTCCTCGGATGAATCAACCGCCTCGGAGGTTGCCTTCCGGAACTCTCGGAATGAGCGACCGACGGCAGCGCCGATCTCTGGAAGTTTCCCGGGGCCAAAGACGACGAGGATCACGGCGAGGATGAGGATGAGTTCGCCAGGTCCGATGTTTGGCACGTTCGGTACTCCTTACGCTGACGCGTCCGAACGGACGCCCTATGGGGTGAGTATAGCGAGGCGACTCGCCCACTCTGCCGAGCGAGCGTGAATCGCCTCTGCCGTCGCCCCCCCATCAGTTGCGGAACCTGAGATTCCTCGACCGACGTTCACAAGCAGCGCACCGCCAGCGCGTCCCGTTGGAGCGCCGACCACCTTACCGTGCGTCAAGACCGCGGCGAGATCACCCCCTTGGGCGCCGATCCCAGGAATGAGAAGTGGAAGCGTCGGTGCGACACCACGAAGGTGCGCCAGTGCGGTTACCGCAGTGGCGCCCGCCACAAGACCAATCCGCCCTGCGCGAGCCTCCGGGCGCGCTGCTGCGAGGCGAGCCACGCGCAGATAGAGCGGCTCTTCTGGCGCAGTTCCATCAGAGGCAACCCGCAACTCCTGTAGTTCCGACCCCTCAGGATTCGAGGTGCGGCAGAGCAGATAAACAAAGCGGTCCTCCCGTGTGAGGAGCGGCTCGAGCGCACCTATTCCAAGGTATGGATTCGCGGTCACCGCATCCGCTCCCAAGACGTCATAGAGGGCGCGGGCCTGCGCAGCGACAGTACTTCCAATATCTCCCCGCTTCACGTCGACGATCAGCGGCGTCTCGTTCGGGATCGCCTGGCGGATATACGCTGCGACGCGAGCGCCGGCCTCACCATAAGCCTCGAAGAAGGCAAGGTTCACCTTGTACGCAGCGGCATGTTCGGCGGTCGCATCAATGAGGAGTTCACACCAGCGACGAAGCCCACCTTCGCCCTCGGCAAACTCAGATGGCAGATGCGCGGGGTCAGGGTCAATCCCAACGCATAAACGGCCGCCAGTGCGTGCGATTGATGCCTCAAGTAGATCGAGATAGCGACTCACGGCGTGACACCTCCATCTCCCTCGCTACCGAGCGGACCCCATGCCGGTCGAACGCCCGCGTCAACAAGATCTCGGAGCAGCTGGACGCTGGCAATGATCGACGGGACACTCGATGGCGGCGCGCTGATCGTAATCTGTTGGAGCGTCGCAGCACTCTCACTCGCCGCCAAGAAGATCAGCGAGCTGCCGTCGGGAGACCACGCGGGCGACCAGGAGCGGCCCGTACGCGTCCCCTTTTTGTCGATGCGTGTTGCAGCAACCCAACGCCCATCTGGGCTCACCGCCGGCTCAATGTAGCCACGTGCACCGAACCGAACGACGCGGTCCGAAAGGGTGTCGTAGTAGATGATGCGTGAAGCTGAACCGCCCTCGTCCTGACCATTCTGCACATAGTAGAGGCCGCTCCCGTCTGCGCTCCACGCTGGATCCTGGTGTCCGAATGGCGCTTCGTCCGGAAGTTCAGGCGTGAGCATCCTGCCGTCTGGCTGGAGGATGCGGATGATCACATCACCGCCAAGTTGCGAAGCGCCCTTGTAGTCCGTTGCGAGCGCGACCTCGCCTCTCGCTCCAAGCGCCGGATCAAACATGAATGCGGAGAAGTTCAGCGCCGGGTTGCTCTCCACCAACAGCCCGTCAAGGATCTCCTCTACCTCACCGCCTCGCGCACCCACACGCATCAACGTTGGGACCGTCAGCCGATACGGGGTCACTCCGCCGGCAGCGTTCAGCCGTCCGCCCGCTTCGCTTCTCTGACGGATGAAATAGAGCCACGTTCCATCCCTACTCCACGCAGGCTCACCGTCTGTCGTGGATTCGGTCACTTGCGTGATTGATGAGCCGCTTAGCGACCAGAGCGCACCATCGCGCGCAAAGATGATGCTGCCGTCAATCTCGACTCCGTCTGCTACGGCCGGCCCTTCGCCACTCGCCCCCTGGTTCGACGAGGAGAGGTTTGCGAGCCAGAGCGTGCCAAGCGCACTCGCCGCGAGGAGAAGTGAGGCCACAAGCGGCGCGAGCCGCGGTCCCGCACCGAACCAGCCTGGACCTCGACTCCCTGGCGCGGGGGTCGGTGGACGAAGCGAGTGATACGGGCGCGTAGGAGCGGCGCGATCACTCGTGAGACGTGGACGCGGACGAAGCGATCGATTGCCACTCATACGCTCACCTCAGAGGTCTGCAGGTCAACCACCTGGAGTTCAACTCTCTCCGTCCCCCGATACGTGCGCTGCACCACTCGTGCGACGAGATCAATGATGCCGCCCTCGTGGCCCGCAGCATCCGCACGACCGAATGCAATCGCTTCGGTGCGACCACCATCTATCTCCAGCGAAAGGCGGGCGTGTCTTCCATCTCCGACAAGGCGAACTCCCGTAAGGGTGACTCCGCGGAAGAGAAAGAGCGGATCGGGATTCCCAACCCCTGTTGGCGACAGGTGATCAACGAGGGAGGCGAGCGTTTGGAGTGAGCGCAGTCCGGCCTTTGGCTCAAGATCAACGGAGAGCACTGGCTCTTGCTGGGCTCCCTGAGATTCAAACGCACCCGCAAGTTCACCTACGAGCGCGTCCCAATCTGCTCGTCTCAACGTGCAGCCCCCGGCCCCATCATGTCCACCGTGGCGTATCAGTCGGGCCGAGGCGAGCCGAAGCGCGGTAGACACGGAGAAGCCGCGCGGGGCACGAATCGAACATCGAACGATGGAGGCGTCGTTGATGGGTTCACTCACGCATGCAACCAGTGCTGGGCGCCCAAACTCTTCCGCCAGTCGCCCCGCTACAAGACCGAGTACCCCCGGCGACCAGTCTCCAACGACGGCAACGAGTGCCGGTTCAATGCGCGCGTGTGTGTGGTCTCGGGGAGTACCTCCATCAGCGCCAAGGGCACTTCGCGCCGCTTCAAGTGCGTCGCGTGAGATGTCTCTCCGCTCCTGGTTGAGCGTCTCAAGTTGCGCGGCGAGTTCCGCAGCGTCGTCAGGATCGTCGGTTGTCAGAAGTTCTAGTGCGGGGCGTGCGTCTCCAATGCGACCCGCCGCGTTGATGCGCGGTGCGAGCGTGAAGCCGACGACCTCCACGCGATGTGGCCCCTCCACCCCAGCGCTCGCGAGAAGTGCCTGCACGCCGGCCGGGACGCGCCCTGCGCCGTTGAGCACCTTCAGTGCCGATCGAACGATCACGCGAAACTCGTCAGCGATCGGCACCATATCGGCGACGCCACCGATCATCGCGAGGACCGAGAGCTCGCCGAGCAGGGTGCGACGATCCGGATGGTCGGCAAGAATCCCCTGCGCGATCTTGAAGGCGAGTCCACTCCCTGCAAGGTGCGGAAACGGATACGAAGCATCTGGCCGATTCGGGTTTACCAGCCACGCAGCCTTTGCGGGGTCGCTCGGGACCGCGTGGTGATCGATGATCCCCACCAGAATGCCGGCATCGAGAGCCTCCGCAACGCGCTCACGATCGGCGGTACCGCAATCCACTGCCAAGATCAGCTCGACGCCGTCCTCTTGCGCTGCGAGAAGCGCCCCTTCTGGAATACCGTGACCGTCGCTATCACGATTCGGGATGTACCCCTCCGCAATCGCGCCGATCGCGCGCAGCGCGCGGATCATGATCGCGGCACCGGTGAGACCGTCGGCGTCGAAGTCGCCCACCACCAGAACAGGCTCCCCTGCCTCACCCGCGGCCCGCAGTCGCGCGATGAGACCGGTCGCATCTGGAAGAAGTTCTGGAGGGTGCAGCGTGCGGTCACGGGGGTCAAGGAAGCGATGCACCGCGTCTGGTGCGTGCAGGCTCCTCAACGCGAGCAGTTCAGCCAGCGACTCACGAAGCTCTTCACGCATCTCAATCGCGCGTAGGGTTTGCTGGAGATCGCTCACCAGTTCGCGTTTCGCGGTCTCAATGCGCCAACGGCGCTGGGCGCTAATTCGGCTGCTTGAGGGGGCGGGGCTCATCGTGAACCCGGCGCCACGCTAGGCGGTTCGACGTGCGCTCGGCGAACTCTTTCGCGCCGCGACGCGCTCTTCCCACCAGACCAGCAGCGGGCTGGCGTTGAAGATTGATGAGTACGTTCCGGAGAGGATACCGACGAAGAGGGCGAGAACGAAGGTACGGATTGAGCCGCCCGCGAAGACGAGAAGGGCCAACAGGGTGATCAGCACCGTTGCCGTGGTGTTCAGGGAGCGACCCATGGTCTGAACAATCGAGTGGTTGACGATGTCAGCAAAGGGCGCGCCTGCATACCGCGCCAGATTTTCACGCACACGGTCAAAGACCACGATCGTGTCATGGACCGAAAAACCGATGATCGTAAGCATGGCAGTGATGAAGAGAGCGTCGATCTCCACATTGAAGAAGGTGCCAGCAACCGCGAAGAAGCCCACCGTAACGATGACGTCGTGTAGGAGCGCCACGAGTGCGGCTGCCCCAAAACGGACATTCCGGAATCGGTACGTCATCCACAACACAATCCCGAGTGAGCCGAGGGCAACGAGGAGAAGTGCCTGTTGCGTGAGGTCCTGGCTGATCACCGGTCCAACGGTTGAGAGTGAGCCCTCTTCTGCGATTGGACCGACCGCTGCAACGATCGCCTCACGGATCTCCGCCAGCTCCGCGCCAGCGGGTTGCGAAGGATCAAGATCGCTTCCAGATTGCAGATCGAGTGGCTTGGTGCGAAGCGTGTAAAAGCCGCCCTCACCCGACGTTACCTGAGCTTCTGGGTGTCCCGCAGCAACTACGGCCTCGCGGATGACGGAGGGTTCGGCATCCTCCGCTAACTTGAACTCCCAAACCGTTCCACCAGTGAACTCGACTGAGAACTTGAGCCCAACATCACCGCCGGTCAACGGCGTCGCCGCGATGAAGCCGAGTCCAGGGATGGTGAGGAGCAGCGAAAAGATAAAGAACCAGCGCTTTCGCGCGATGATCTTATCCACGGGCAACCTCCGTCCCATCGAGATCGCCCTTGCCCACGCCATAGAGATAGGGAGAGGCGTAGCGTGGTCGGCTGATCACCGCTCGCAAGATGATTCGCGTGACCGTAATGGCGGTGAACATCGAGCAGAGCACGCCGATGATAAGAACGAGCGCAAAGCCCTTGATCGTGGAGGATCCGAAGTAGAAGAGGATAAACGCGGTAATCAAGCTGGAAACGTTCGAATCCAGGATAGAGTTCCATGCCCGACTGAATCCTGCCTCCACTGCAGGAACAATCCCCTTGCCAATGCGTAGCTCCTCCTTGGTACGCTCAAAGATCAAAATGTTTGCATCAACCGCCATTCCAATGGAGAGGACGAATCCCGCAATGCCCGCCAACGTCAGGGTGACTGGTACGACGCGGAAGAGCGCGAGCACGATCAGCATGTAGAAGATGAGCGCCACCGACGCGACCGCGCCAGCGAGTCGGTAGTGAACGAGCATGAAGAGGAAGACGAGAAGGATTCCGACAGCGCCCGCGAAGAGGGCCTGCCCCAGGAAGGCGGCGCCAAGCGTCGCCTTGACATCGGTGACACCGATCTCGGCAATTGGGAACGGGAGCGAGCCGAACTTCAAGATCGTCACAAGGCTATTCGCCTCGTCAAACGCGAATCCTGCGCCGCCGCCACCGCTGATCTGCCCTTCACCACCGGTGATTGCGCTTTGGATGTACGGCGCCGACACCACCGTGCCGTCGATCACGATTGCAAAGTAGGAGCCAAGGTTTTCACTGGTATACGTGGCAAAGAGGTCGGCGCCCTCCGGCTTCAACGTAAAGGCGACCACGCGTTGCCCAACGTCATCTGTTGCCACACTGGAGCTGGCGATCTGATCGCCCGAGAAGAGCGGGGTGAGTGTGTCATCGTCAAGCGGCGCACCCTGCGCGGGCACTGGCTTGGTCCCTGGGGTTCCCTGACCGGTTGCAATGTCAACTGAGCCGTATGTTTCAGCAGGGAGTGGTATGAAGTCGAGTCGCCCCGTTGTGCCGAGGAGGGCACGGATCGCATCTGGGTCGCTGACGCCGGGCAGCTCCACGATGATTCGATCGCTCCCCTGTGTCTGCACGAGCGGCTCCGCAACGCCAGTCGAGTTCACGCGGCGCTCGATGATGTCTCGAATGGTGGCTACGTCCGCGGGGGTGGCGATCACGCCGTCAACTGGCTGCACCTGATACTCAACGCGGAGTCCACCACGCAGGTCGAGGCCGAGCTTTGTCTCGATGAGGCGCGTCCCCTCTGGGGCGCGGCTGTCAGGAAGGCGAAGGTTTGGGAGTAGGTCAATCGCCAGGGCGAGGAGACCAATGGCCAGGATCATATAGGGCGTGAACTTGCGCATCTGAGGAATCCTAGCAGGGGCGCCGTTCAGCGTCGGTCAGCAGCGAGAGCGGCGAAAACGGTCGCCGCGAGGCGCTCGCCGATACCAGGGACGGCGGCGATCTCCGCCTCCCCTGCGGCGGCAATGCCTGCGACGGAGCCGAAGTGCCGCAGGAGCGCCTTGCGGCGAGTTGGGCCAAGCCCCGGAATGCTGTCGAGTCGACTTGCGGTTGCGGCGCGACTTCGAAGCGTACGGTGATATCCGATCGCAAAACGGTGGGCCTCGTCTCGAAGTCGCTGCAAGAGCCGTAGTCCGGGGTCAGTCGCCGGCAGGAGGAGCGGGGTTACCGCCCCCGGAAACCAGATCTCTTCACGCTCTTTTGCAAGCCCAATGAGTGGGATGGTGAGACCGGCCGCCTCGAGCACTCCTGCGGCTGCTGAAACCTGCCCGCGACCACCGTCGATGACCAAGAGATCCGGGAGCGCCCATGCACGCGCCTCCGCCTCACCCGCCTTTTCAGAGCCCGAAGCGGCACTTCGGGCAAAGCGACGTGTGAGGGCTTCGCGATGCGCAGCGAAATCATCTTGCCCGTGCACCCCCTTGATCTTGAAGCGACGGTACTCCTTCGGCGCGAGCCGTCCGCCCTCTGCGACGGTGAGTGATGCAACGGTGAACGAGCCCTGAATCGTTGAGACGTCGGTGCATTCGATGCGCGTTGGTGGAACTGTCAGGCCCAACGAAGCGGTGAGTGCCGAAAGCGCAGCTTCGGCTCGCTCGCGATCCGCATCATCCTCCGCTTCACTGCGAATCAACGCCTCCAACGCGTTTCGCTCCGCGAGGCGCAGGAGGCGGACACGATCCCCACGCAGCGGCACACGGAGCTCCACGCGCGCTTCGCGCCGAGCAGACAGGAAGGAGGCGGTCTCGGCATCACTGATCTCAATCGCCGTGGCAATAGATGGGGGGATTTCGCCTGCGCGAGCGTAGTACTGGCTCACGAACGCCGTGAGGAGCTCCTCATCGTTCGCCCCCTTCCCATCGAGGCGGTGCACATCACGACCAACGAGCGCCGCATCACGTATCTGGAAGCAGGCAATGGCGGCCCGCTCACCATGCCGAGCGATCCCAAGGATGTCTTCATCTGGTCGTCCCGCCGGTGCAACGCGCTGCGCCTCAAAGCTCTCTTCGAGCGCGCGGATCGCGTCGCGTAGCCGTGCGGCATCCTCAAACGCTTCACGTTCGCTGGCACGCTCCATCTGCCGCTGGAGCACCGTGACCGCACCACGAGATCTTCCACCCAAGAAGAGCTCGAGCCCCTTGATCTCTGCCCCGTATTCTGCAACGGTCACGTTACCGAGGCAGGGCCCTTGGCAGCGTTTTAGATGAAAGAGCAGGCAGGGACGTTCCAGTGCGCGCTGCTCCTCGGCAATTGAGATCTCACAGGTCCGAAACTGGAAGAGGCGGCGTGCCGCCTCCATTGCGGTACTCACCGCGCTAAATCCCGTATACGGACCAAAGTATCGCGAACCATCGCGCACGATTCTTCGAGTTCGCTCAACGCGCGGGTACGGCCCAGGGGTGACGCGAATGTACGGATATCCGCGATCGTCGCGTAGTCGGACGTTATATCGAGGGAGATGCTTTCGAATGAGGGTCGCCTCGAGGAGGAGCGCCTCCTTCACTGAGTCGGTTACCGTCCACTCCAGAGAGGCGACTTGATCGATCGCATCGCGAATGCGGTGCGCTCCAGGCGTTGTGTTCGCGTGCCAATAACTTCGTACGCGCTGCGTGAGGCGTGAAGCCTTCCCGACGTAGATGATCTTCCCTTCCGCATCTGAGAAGAGGTAGACGCCGGGAGCGTCTGGTAGCACCTGCAGCGCCGCGGAGATGGCCTCGGGGATCATCTCGCCTATCCGTCCGTGCGCCGCACTGGTCGTGCACGGTGCGCGGCGCGACGATTCAAAATCCGTAGCACCTCATCCAGTGCCTCGCGAAGGGAGGCCGCGAGAGGCGGCTCAACATAGTCGGCGAGACCATCTCCTGGGCCAAGTGCAGCACGAGTGGCGACGGCGCTCTTGCGCAGCACGTCGCCACTCGCGTCTCGCAGCTGTGCCGCATGTCTCGTGAGTGGAGCGAATCTCGCGCGGAGTGGTTCGGTTGGGAGCGCACGCATCACCTGCTCAACGAGGAGCGCTGCGTGTAGTCCGGCCTGATCGAGTTGCTCGTCGGCGTGTCGAGGGAGTTCAGACTCCGCCATCTCTACTCCAGCGACCGGATCGGCTCACCGCGCAGCGCAAGCGCAAGATAGCGACCTGTGTGGCTCGCCTTCACCTTTGCCACCTGCTCGGGCGTCCCCTCTGCGATCAACTCGCCGCCGCGATCACCGCCATCTGGCCCAAGGTCAATCACCCAGTCAGCAGTCTTGATCACGTCGAGATTGTGCTCGATGACGATCACGCTGTTTCCTCCATCCACGAGTCGATGCAGCACCTCAAGAAGGCGCTCAACATCGGCAAAGTGAAGGCCCGTCGTTGGCTCGTCCAGGATGTATGCCGTTCGCCCCGTTGAGCGACGCGCGAGTTCCGTCGCGAGCTTTATGCGTTGTGCCTCTCCGCCAGAGAGCGTTGTGGCAGGTTGCCCGAGGCGAAGATAGCCCAGGCCAACCTCCGACAACGTCTTGAGGCGATTGCGGATGGCAGGGATCGCTTCGAAGCGCTCCAGAGCGTCATCCACCTGCAGCTCAAGCACGTCAGCGATCGTCATCCCCTTCCAGGTGACATCAAGGGCTTCACGGTTGTAACGCTTCCCTCGGCACGTTTCACATGGGACGTACACATCAGGGAGGAACTGCATCTCAATCTGCAGGATGCCGTCACCCGCGCACGTCTCGCAACGGCCACCCTTGACGTTGAAGGAGAATCGGCCAGCAGAGTAGCCGCGAAGACGCGCTTCTTGCGTCGCAGCGAAGAGTTCGCGGATGGGCGTAAACAGTCCCACGTATGTGGCAGGGTTTGAGCGCGGTGTACGGCCGATCGGACTCTGATCAATCTCAATCGCCTTATCAATCTGGTCAAGCCCCGTCACACGTTCATGTGCACCAGGCCGCTCTTTCGCACCATGGAGCTTGCGCGCGATCGCCTTCTGCAAGATGTCGGTCACGAGCGTGTCGGTCACGAGCGTGCTCTTTCCGCTCCCAGAGACTCCAGTGACGGCGATAAATCGACCAAGAGGGAACTCCACATCAAGCCCCTTCAAGTTGTGTTCACGCGCCCCCTTCACGACGATGCTCTTTCCGCTCCCCTTCCGTCGCGTCTTCGGAATCTTCACGGCACGATCTCCGCGGATGAATGCACCAGTGATTGACTCCTTTGCGTCGGTGAGCGCCTTCAGGGTGCCGTTCACCACGACCTTCCCACCAAGCTCGCCGGCGCCCGGGCCAATGTCCACGATCCAGTCCGCGGTGCGGATCGTCTCTTCATCGTGCTCGACCACCAGCAC
>JBEDBF010000040.1:0-12516 GCA_041177405.1 Chloroflexota bacterium
CGTTGTAGACGCGGAAGAAGATCGGCAGCGCGCTCCCGAGACCAGCCCCCATTGGCGTCAAGCCGCAGGCGAGCATTGGTCGAACCTCGAATCGCCTCGAGTGCCTCCTCGTCGTGAAGGCCGCCAACCTTCACCTTGTAAATCGCTGCCGGCATCTCGCGAACGCGCGCCGCCATCTCATCCGGCGCGTCCATCGCGATCGTCAGCGAGGTCTCAAAGGGTGTTGGCGCTGGCGCTCCCACAAGCTCCCACAGGGGTTGGCCCAACGACTTTCCAACATGATCGAACAGTGCCATATCCGCCGCGCAGGAGACGGCTGGCGAGAGAGCGCTCAGCTGAGCCTGGATATCCTGAACTGACTGCGTGCGGAAACCCAGCAGCGGCATAAGCCCTTTGAGCGCCTCGACGGTATCTTCCGTTCGCTCACCCATGTACGGCACGGTCGCCGCTTCACCAGCGCCGCCGTCAATCTCAATGATGACCGTCTCACGGTGCGACGAACTGCCGTGCGCGATCGTGAATGGGCGCGCTAGTTCAAGTTGCACAACATCAATACGATGAGCTCGGTGCATCAGGTGACCTGATGGTTGGTTCGTGAATGCTTGCGAAGGAATGAGAGCACGCGAGCAAGCCAACGATCGGGTATCTCAACGTGCACATTGTGCCCAACACCAGACGGAATCCACAACTCACTTCCAGGGATGTGCTGCGCAATGAATGTCGCGTGCTGTGCGGGTGCATTCGTGGAATCCGCCTCACCCTCGATCACCAAGGTCGGGCGGCTCACGTGCGCGAGGTCGACCGCGGTGTAGTTTGGTTCGGCAATGATCTCAGCAGCAGTACGCTTGAGCAGCGTCCTCCAGTACTGGGCGCCGTGGTACTTGGAGTGGAGCTCGATCATCTCTTCCATCCAGGCTGGCTCCTCACGTGCGATTCGATCTGGGTCCAGCTTCTGCGGTATGCGCTCGATGAGATCGGTACTGACATAGGCATTTGCCGCCTGCGGAATGCAGGTTGCGACAACCTCTGGATGCTCCAACAGTGTAACGAGTGCAACGTTCCCACCGTTACTGTGGCCGATCACGTGAGCACGCTGATGACCGAGTGCACGAATGAGCCCAGCAGCGTCGGCGGCCATTTCCCGAAATGAATAGGTGCCGTCGGGATTGCTGCTTGCGCCATGGCCGCGGCAGTCTGGAACGATGACCTCAAATTCACGAGCTAGCGTCGGAGCGATGTTGCCCCAATCCACCTTTCCGGTGATGTACGAGCCATGTATCAGGAGAATCGGATCTCGTCCATCAACGTGGCTGCCGTAGGTGGTGTAGTGGATCTGAGCTCCACGGATCGTTGTGCTTGCCACGAGGAGCCCACGCTACCGAACGGTCGCGGTCACTTCCGCTGGGTTGCAGGGCGTTGCGAGATCATCAATCCGAGCTCGCTCCACTGCTTCGCGTCGGGTTCAGAAGGAGCTTCAAGCATGAGATCACTCCCCGACTGCGTCTTCGGGAAGGCCATGACCTCACGAATGTTCACCTGATTCGCCAACAGCGCCGCCCAGCGTTCCACCCCAATCGCAATACCGCCGTGTGGTGGCGCGCCGTATTCGAACGCATCAAGGAGCGCGCCGAACTTTGCGCGCGCATCGTCGAGGGAGTGCCCCATCAGCGCGAACGAGCGCTCAAGCAGCGCACGATCATGGATGCGCACGGATCCGCCACCGAGCTCCCAGCCGTTCAGCACCACGTCGTACTGCTGCGCGAGTGCCCCGCCCGCTGGATCGCTCGCTGAACGCTTGCTGAGGTCTCCCGAAGTTGTGGCGAGCAGTTCCACATGCTCGGGCACTGGCGCGCTAAACGGATTGTGCGTCGCATCCCAGCGACTCGACTCCGCCTCCCACTGATACATGGGGAATCGGTGCACCCAACAGAAGGCCAAGATCTCTGGATCCGCCGCGTTCGCCTCAAGCGCAACTTCAACGCGAAGCCGCCCGAGCACCTCTGCAGAGAGGACGCGCTCGCCAGCAACGGCAAGGAGCAGGTCACCCTCTGGTGCGGTGCTCTTTCCGCCGCTCGACCTCCAGATCGCCTCAACCGACTCTGGCGAGAGGAACTTTGCGATCGGCGACTTGATCTCGCCATCTGGCAGCAGCGCGATCCAGACGAGGCCGCTCGCGCCGTGACGCTTTGCGCGCTCTGTCAGATCGTCAATCTCTGATCGCGCAGCGCCGCCCTTTCCAGGGACGCGAATCGCGCGGATGCGACCGCCGCTCGCGCGTGCATCGTCAAAGACCTTGAATCCAGTTGCGGCCGGGAGCGCAGCGCCGAGGTCGATCAGCTCCATCCCGTAGCGAAGGTCGGGCTTATCTGAGCCATAACGCTCGAGCGCCTCCTCGTAGGTGAACACAGGGAATGGGAGCTGCTGGATGGGGCGATCGGGTCGCGTCCGCTTCGTCACTTCCACAACCATCTGCTCCACAAATCCGCGCACGCTCGACTCGTCCACAAAGCTCATCTCAAGGTCGAGCTGGGTGAACTCAGGTTGACGGTCCCCGCGCAGATCTTCGTCGCGGAAACAGCGCGCGATCTGGAAGTACCGATCGAAGCCTGCCACCATCAGCAGCTGCTTCATCTGCTGTGGCGACTGCGGCAGTGCGTAGACACTCCCCGGCTGTAGGCGCGAAGGCACGATGAAGTCGCGCGCCCCCTCTGGCGTAGATTTGATCAGGATTGGCGTCTCCACTTCGACAAAGCCGTGCTCGTGATGCACCTCACGAATCGCCTGCACCATTGCGCTGCGCAGGAGCAGCCGGTCGCGCAGCGGCTCTCGGCGCAGGTCAAGGTAGCGGTGCTTCAGGCGAACACTCTCGTCAATCGGGGCATCAGTCTCATTGATGTAAAACGGGGGCGTCTTCGATTGCGAAAGGATCCTCACAGAGTCCGCTGACACCTCGATCGCCCCCGTTGGCAGCTTCTCATTCTCGGTACCAGTACGACGCGGGGTCACAACCCCCTCCACCGCGATCACCCACTCAATGCGTGCGTCCACCAGTGCTGCGTGTGCCTCTGGCGCGGTGGCCGCATCGACCACCACCTGCACGATCCCGTAGCGATCGCGAAGGTCTATAAAGACGAGGCTGCCGTGGTCGCGACGACGGTGGATCCACCCGGCGAGGCGGACGCGACGATCAGCATCACTTGCGCGCAGCGCGCCGCAGACGTCGCTGCGCATCCCCGTTGCGAGCACTCTCTTCTCGGCCATCACTCCCCGTCCTATCCCTTCACTAGCGCTGCGACCGCGCGCAGCACACTCGCCTCATCGGCAGGGTCCGCTTGCGTCCCGTCTGCCATGTTCCGAAGACTGAGGCGACCATCCGGCTCAACAATGATCACGGCGATCGCGGCGTCGCGAGCCGCACCCTCGAGCTGTTTCCCGATCTTACGGGGAGTGACGTCGGCTCGTGCACTGATCCCAGCCACGCGAAGCGTCGAGGCGAGGCCGATCCTTGCAGCGAGGCTCCCCTCCTCAACGCCACATACGACTACCGAGGGAGGTACAACCTCGCCAATCGTGATCCCGCGATCCTGCAGGGCATGCACGACTCGATCAACTCCAATGGCAAAGCCGATAGCTGGAGTTGCCGCTCCACCGATCAGTTCGGCGAGTCCGTCATAACGTCCACCTCCACCGAGCGCCCCCTGCTGGCCCTGCTCACCTGGAAGGAGGTACTCCCAGGCGCTCCGAGCGTAGTAGTCCAGCCCACGAACGAGTCGCGGTGCATCCACGACGACTACACCGATTGCAGCCAGCCCCTGTCGGACGGCGGCGGCGTGTGCCGCGCAATCGTTGCAGAGGTGACCTGGGAGTGAAGGGGCACTCTCCGCGCGCCGTACCGCGGCAGCGTCCTTTGAGTCCAAGAGTCGCAGCGGGTTTTCGCGGAGCCTGATGCGGTCCACCTCACCCAGCTCACCCTCGATCGGCGCGAAGTGCGCCGCAAGCGCCGCAGCATACGCAGGACGACACGCGGCGCAGCCAACCGAGTTGAAGTGGACTTCAACATCTTTCAGGCCGAGCGCTACAAGGAAGCTCGCGCCAAGTTCAATCACCTCAATATCAATACCTGGACCAGCGTCCCCGATCGCTTCAACGTTGAACTGCGTGAACTGACGGTAGCGACCCTTCTGCGGTCGGTCGTGTCGGAAGAATGGGGCAACCGTGACTAGCCGTACCGGCTGCGGCGCGCTGCGCATGCCGTGCTGTATGTAGGCGCGCATGACGCCAGCGGTCGCTTCAGGTCGGAGTGAGAGCGGCGTTGACTCTTCGCTATGTGGTGCGAGTCGATAGAGCTCCTTCGCGACCACATCGGTAGCGCCCCCTATGCCACGCTCGAAGAGTGCGCTCTCCTCGGCGATCGGCGAGAGAATGCGCTGATACCCGGCCGCCTCCGCCGCATCGTACGCCGCCCGCTCAACTGCGGCGACCGCAGCGGCATCTGCGCCGTAAAGGTCGCGCATCCCGCGTGGCGCCTGAAAGCCACTCACTGGCGCTGCTCCCGTGCCACGTTGCGCACACCACGAATTCGCTCAATGCGCGCCATCAGGCGGGCGAGTTCACTGATTGAACTTACGGCGAGCGTCGTGAGCACCTCAGCGCTGCCTGAGCCCGTCATGCCAACAGATGCGGCGAGGATGTTGACCTTCTGGTCGGCAACGACTTGCGTGATGTCCGAGAGGAGCCCCGTGCGGTCGGAGGCCTCAATGCGAATCGTGACTGGATAACTTTCGGTCGTTGCTGGAGCGATCTCCCACTCCACGTCGATCAGTCGGGAGGCCTCACGTGCCGAGGAAGCGGTCGCGCAGCTCGCGAGATGCACGGTCACGCCCTTGCCGCGAGTGATGAAACCCACAATAGGATCGCCAGGGAGCGGGCGGCAGCAGCGACCGAATCGGGTGAGTAGATCTGGTACGCCCTTCACGCGAATGCCACCCGTGCGTTCAGCGGGCGCCACCTGCTGCGGAGCCACACTGAAGGGGAGCATCTCCTGCGCATCATCCGAGGCGACGCCGAGGCGTGAAACCACCTGCTGGGGGCCCACCGCTCCGTAGCCGATCGCGGCGAAGAGATCGTCCGCACTCCCTTGATTGAGTTGTTTCGCCACCTCTTCAATACGATCTCTCCCTACCGCCTCCAGCGAGCTACGAGCCAGACGTCGGAGCTCGCGCTCAAGCGAATCCCGTCCATGGGCAATGTTCTCGTCACGCTCTTGATGTTTAAACCACTGTCGAATCTTGTCTCGTGCCTGACGTGTGGCCACAATCGCGAGCCAATCGCGGCTCGGACCGTGCTTCCCACGAGCCGTCACAACCTCAACGATATCTCCCGACTTAAGCCGATATTCAAGCGGCACAAGTCGATTGTTCACCTTCGCACCAATGCAGCGATGCCCGATATCCGTATGCACGAGATAGGCAAAATCGAGTGGTGTCGCTCCCGCAGCGAGCTCCTTCACGTCACCCTTTGGCGTGAAGACGTAGACCTGATCTTGGAAGACGTCGAGGCGCACTCCTTCAAGGAATTCGGATGCATCGGTGACGTCCCGCTGCCACTCAAGAAGCTGACGGAGCCAGGCGAGCTTTGCGTCGTAGGCGGCGTCAGAACGAGTGCCATCCTTGTAGCGCCAGTGCGCAGCGATCCCAACCTCGGCAACCTCGTGCATAGAGCGAGTGCGGATTTGCACCTCGAGAGGACGGCCATCGAGCGCTACGACGGCCGTGTGCAGGCTTTGATAGAGGTTGTTCTTCGGCACCGCAATATAGTCGTCGAACTGGCCTGGAATTGGACGCCACACCGAGTGGACCGCACCCAGGGCGGCGTAGCATTCGCGAAGATCGTTGACGACAATGCGAATCGCAAACACGTCGTAGATCTCGGAGAAGTCTGTGTTTTTTCTGGACATCTTCTTGTGGATTGAATAGAGGTGTTTTGCGCGACCCGTAAACTCTGCGTGAATCCCCGCACGCTCCAGCTCGGGTCGCAGAACCTCAATTGCCCGTGTCACATAAGCAGCCCGGGCGTCTCGTCGCATGTCAACAAGCCGCGCCAGCTCGTGATAGCGCTCGGGTTCCAACGCCTTGAAGGCGAGGTCCTCGAGCTCCCACTTGACCTGCCAGATGCCGAGTCGCTCAGCGAGCGGCGCGTAGATCTCTAGCGTTTGGCGCGCAATGCGCCGCTGCTTCTCTATTCCGAGCGCTGCGAGGGTGCGCATGTTGTGAAGGCGGTCCCCAAGCTTTATCAGAACGACACGGATATCCTGGGACATGGCGAGAAACATCTTGCGAATGTTCTCTGCATGCTGCTCTTCCGCCGTCAGGGCGGAGAACTTGCTCAGCTTCGTCACGCCATCAACCAGCGTGGCAACCTCGTCCCCAAATCGTTCGCCGAGCTCTACCGCGGTGATACTCGTGTCTTCGGGGACGTCGTGAAGGAGCGCCGCAGCGAGCGTCGTTGCGTCGAGACCGAGATCGGCCAAGATCAACGCCGCCTCCGCGGGGTGCGTCACGTATGGCTCTCCTGAGGCCCGAAGCTGATCTCCATGCGCCTGTACGGCGAAGTCGAACGCTGCTGCAACAAGTGCGGCTGCGGCCGGGTCGTCTTGGTTGGCTGAAACTTTGGAGAGGAGTGCATCACGCAACTCGGACACCGGTCGCGCGAGCGCACGCACCTTGGCGATCGGATCGGGCACGTGCGTTGCCCGAGCGTCCTCGCGACTCATCGGCTGCGGTTCTGCGCTCATGTCTGCTGAGGATAGCCGAGCGAAGCAAGCGCCTCGGTCGCCTCCCTCACCTCGTCCCACTCTTCTCCCCCGCCAATCCGTTCGATCGTTCGCTCGTGTCCCTTCCCCGCGAGGAGCACCGCGTCGCCGGGACGCGCCTCTCCAATCGCCGCTCTGATCGCGGCCCGTCGATCGTGCAGCACCGTAAGCTGCCGCTTCGCCTTCTCTCCGATCAGTTCAACCGCGGCGGCGGTGATTGCAGCGGCAATGTCGTCTGGACTCTCTCCTCGTGGATCCTCATCGGCGATCCAGACCCTATCCGCCTCGATGCAGACTCGTCCGATCGCCGATCGACGACCGACGTCTCTCCCACCAGCGGCTCCCGTTACTAGGAGCACGCGCCCGCCTGGAACCGCGAGTGACCTTGCGACCTGGATCGCCGCCTGGAGCGATGCCCCATTGTGTGCGAAATCAACGAGCACGCTAAACGGCTGCCCGCACGCGACACGTTCGCTTCGGCCAGGCGGACCGGGCTCCGCGGCAACTGCGGCGATCGCAGGGGCGAGCGGCAGACCCCACGCCGCCACGAGCGCAAGCGCTGCTGCCGCATTCAGCGCATTGATGCGGCCAGGCATCTTCAGCGTGACGGCATGTCGCTCGCCGTTCAACAGCAGTGCACCGTCATCAGCGACATCAAAGTCGACCACGCGAATCCCAGCCGCCTCTGCGGCGACGACAAATGGCGCAAGTGCTGGATCGGCGCGTCGGATTACGGCGAGGGGGGCGAGACCAGCAGCACGACTTGCCCGTGATCCAGTGATTCTGCTGATTAGCTGCAGCTTTGCCGCGCGATACGCGTCAAGAGTTCCATGGAGATCAAGGTGGTCGGAGCCAAAGTTCGTGACGATCCCAGCCGCATATGCAATCGCCGCCACACGATCGAGAGCGAGTCCGTGGCTCGTCGTCTCTGCGACGACTGCACGATCACCCGCGCGTAGAGACTCCGAAAGTTGTGCCTGCAGCGCAGGCGCCTCTGGCGTGGTCTGGTGCACTGGGGTGGGACGTTGAACCCCTCCGACGCGCGCGATCGCCGTCGAGATCAGTCCGGCAGGGAGACCAGCCGCGCTGAGCGCTGTCGAGAGGAAGGTTGACGTGGTGGTCTTGCCATCCGTACCGGTCACACCGATCACCACCAAATCTTCTGACGGGTCTCCCTCCCACCATGCGGCGCACTCTGCAAGTGCACGACGCGCGCTCGTCACCCGAATGACCAGCCCGCCTCGCCCCTCCGTCTTCCTCTCAATCGACTCTGCATCGGCTGATTCAGCGAGCACTGCGATCGCCCCACGGACGTGCACCGTTGATTGCAACAAAGACTCCACCAGGTTGGAGAAGCCGCGAGTCGTGTTGCACACTTGCGCTAATCGTCTCAGTCGAACTGACAAGCGCTTCGCTTGCCCCCGCGACAAGCAGCCCGCGTTCACGCAGACGCGTCACCAGTGCTCCGAGGGTTGCGGATCCTCGAACGTACGCGCTCATCGCGTACCCCCGGCCGCCCGGCGCAGCAGGCCGCGCACGCGTGCACCAAGCGGATTCACCTCAATGCGATGCGCACCACTCATCTCCATCCATGATGCACCGAAGGCACGTTTGAAGGTGTAGAGCCCATACATACGATCTCCAGGCTCCGGAATCGAGCGATGGCCCGCGATGTCCGCGCCACCTAAGTCGGCAATTCGCCCCTCAAGGCGCGCCTGATTGATCAGGGTCCACCGCAGCAGTGGGACCACACCGACGGGCGTTCCCTCGCCGAGCTCGCGAGAGCCGGCGTGATGGCTGGTGAGGCGCTCGCCGTGACGGAGCGCCGTCTCCACGGCGGCGATGCGCCCGTCAGGAAGCTCGGCGAGCCAGACCTCCATCTGCCCAGCACGCATGAGATCTGCCCATGTTGGGAGCGTTCGCGCCACATTAATGGACGTGAAGCCCCGCCGGACGGCGGTCTCGTTGACGATTGCCGCCACCGCCGAAAGCTGCGCCTCGTCTGGAGTCGTGAGCCGATGGACGGTCACACCTGCGCGGCGCGCAGCACTGATCTCATTTCGTTTCGTCGCATTGACCTGCGAAAAGAGCACCTCCTCAGTGATGCCGGGGGTCGCCGTCGCCTTGATCCACATTGCATGTCGACTGAAGAAGCTCTCTTCGCATGGGGAGAAGCCAGCCGCGCTCCAAGCCTCCCGTAGCGGCGCACTCTCCGGTGCCCACGTGTCCACACGCATCTCCACCACGCCCTCCTCACGACGCAGCCAGTGCGCAACCCGTCGAAGCAGTTCAGGAATCCGCAGGATCTCTTCAGGGGCTGCATCAACTCTGACCGCAGGGCCCCGTGAAACGCTCGCCGTACCGAGCCCCAATATCGGGATCCTTCGAATGGTGACCAGGAGCGGGGTTCCGTCAACATATAGCGGGAGCGCCTTGATCCCACGTCGCTCACGATCCACAGCAAACGCACTCCCTTGATGCATATCGCCCCCTGGAGCGTCGACTGCGCGCTGATCCCATGCGGCGCACAAGGCAGGATCACGAAGGAGCGCAACGGGTGCGCGCTCGATCCCGGCGGTGCCGACGCGCGTCACGTACGAACCCCGATGCGATCGAGAAGTGCGGAGGTGAAATGGCGCAGCGCGCTGAGTGGCGCACGTGCCGCTGAAAGACCGAATCGTGCGCTGAAGAAGAGATAGATGAGTAGCCCCACACTTGCTGCAGCGCAGTCTGCAAGGGCACGCTGGAGAAGCGTCTCGCCAGACATCAGAGCGCCGAACACCGTCGCGAGTAGTGCTGCAATCAGAAGAGCGAAGATGGCGAGAAAGAGTACGGCACCAATCGGGCGAGCAAGTTCACTGAACAGACGTCCTTCGAGATGTATACGAAGTCTCAAGAGCAAGAGGAGCGACTCAACGAGCTCGCCGATCAGCACCGCAAGTGCAAGTCCTGAAAATCCGAAGAGGCTGATCAGCGGACTGACGCTGAGCGCCATCGTTGCCGCGCCAGCCACACTGCAAAGGACTGGACCCATCGTATCTCCCGTGCCATAACAGAGACGCGTCGCCACGCTGGTGATCCCCTGGATAGGAAGGCTGAGGAGGAGGAGACTGAGAGCGGCGGCGAGCAGTGTGCCGACTGCGCTTGCGGCATCCAAACCAAGAACAAGTCGTGCTGGATCTGCGGCGAGGAGCGCGCCGATGAGTGCGACGGGGGTCAACATCCAGAGAGCCGCGCCGAGGGTCGTTTGCGTGATTCGTGCAAGTCCAACCCGTCCCTCCGTCTGAAGGACGCGGGCGGCGACGGGGAGGACTGCCGTGCCGATAGATCCGGCCACCATGGCAAGCGGCAACTGGACGAGCGAAAGTGCGTAGGACCACGCGGTGATGCTTCCGGCTCCGAGTGTGCTCGCGGCTGCGACCAGTCCCGTCAGCACCACCTGGATCACGAGCAGCCCGCCGATGCGTGGAGCGAGGGAGCGCAGTGCACGAGCGACGAGCGGGTCCCCAAGCGACGGACGAACAAGGCGAAAAGAGCCGGCTCGGGCGTCAGCAAACGCGATCAAAGCAAAAAGCGCAGCCCCCACGACCGTACCGATCGCTGGTGCTGTTGTCCCGAGCGCAGAGGCACCGAAGATCGTAAAGAGGATGACGGAGAGGTTGTACAAGAGTGGCCCCACGGACGAGGCGGCAAAGCGTTCACTTGCGGCACTCCAAACGCTCGCAACAGCAACGATCCCAAGCCCAACCGAAGAGGGTGCCAGGATCCGCAGCAACTCGCCCACCTCCTCCTGCGCCGCGGGTCCGATGCCTGGGGCGAGCAGGTTCGCCAGACCAGATGCGAACAGCAGGGCGAGCAGCGCGACCACCAGTGCAAGGAGCCCAAAGATGAAGAAGACTGCGCTAATCAAGCGACGCGCTCGTGCGGGATCACCTTCCGCGCGAAGCCGAACAACGATTGGGACAAGGACGCTTGAGAGCGGTCCCGCGGCGATCAGTTGATAAATGATGTCTGGCACCTTGAAGGCGGCGAGGTACGGGTCGAGTCGCCCATCAGCACCGAACGCGGCGAGAAGGACGATCAGTCTCACCCAACCGAGAAGGCGCGATGCGAGCGCTGCTGCGGAGAGGAGGGCGCTGTTGCGTACCGCCTGACTTGTCATGAGCCTCCTCCTCGACGCGCTCGCGGATGTGCAGAGGCATAGAGACCTCGTAGTCGCGTCGTGGAAACATGCGTGTAGACCTGCGTCGTCCCAAGACTCTCGTGACCTAGGAGCTCCTGTACAACGCGAAGGTCCGCGCCCCCATCGAGTAGATGCGTGGCGAATGAGTGGCGCAGCGTATGGGGATGAAAGCCAGCGGGAAGTCCAGCGCGCTTCGCCGTCGCATCAAGTCGTGCGCGGGCACCACGCTCGCCCAGCGGCGCCCCACTTCGGTTCAGGAAGAGTGCGTCCGACGGCGCGCCTGACGAGGCGAGAAGCTGAGGGCGACCGTCCGCAAGGTATTGCTGCAACGCCCGCACGCAGGGCGCGCCAAAGAGCGCAACACGATCCTTCTCGCCTTTTCCTGTCACGCGTACCTCGCCGCGGGAAAGTTCTAGATCGCGCAGACGAATGGAGACGACCTCTGCGATACGTAGGCCAGCTCCATAGAGGAGCTCGATCAGTGCGGTGTCTCGCAAGGCAAAGGCTGCGGGCAAACCGCTTGCGGCTGTTTCGATCAGTCGCGTCACCTGTTCTGCACTCAGCACGTCAGGGAGGCGACGCTCACGCTGCGGTCGAGCCAGCGCGTGGAGCGGATCCTTTGGCACGCTCCCCTGGCGCACCCAGAATCGATAAAAGGTCCCAAGGGCCGCGAGTCGCTGCTGCACCGTTGAACGTTGGGCGCCGTCACTGAGTCGTGCCACATAGCGTCGAAGATCTGTACGTTCAGGGGCACGCCAATCAAGCCCCTCACTGTCACACCATGCGAGGTAGCGTTCCACCACCGAGCGGTACGAGCGAGTGGTCGCTGCGGAGAGTGTGCGAGCTGCGAGATGCTGCATGAACGGAGCAACGCGAGGGTCCGATTCGGACGCTCCGCCGCGCGTCACTGGAGCCGCTCTCCGGCCCCCACTCATCAGGTCGCCTCGTCCTCGAGAGATGGTGCGCCACCTGCGCTCTCCGCAGGAGCGTCTGCCACCGCAACGCCAACGGGTACTCGCTTCGGTTTCCCCTTTGATTTCGATGCACGATCACGCGACGCGGCCTTCGCCTTGTTCCCCTCAGCCTTCGCCCCACCCGCAGCCGCGCGGCGTCCACGCTTCGGCGCAAACGCAAGCGGATCAGGTGTGCCGCCATCAATCACCAGTCCGAGCAGCTCGCCATCTGGAATATCGACGCGTGCACCACAGCGTGTGCAAATCCCACCCTCGTCATCTTTGCCGATCACCGCCCCGCAGCCACCATGCACCGCCCCGGTTGGACGCGGACGGATGGTCTTGCACTCGGGATAGCGATCACACGAATAGAAGTAGGTGTTCCGCTTAGTGTTTCGTCGTGGGCGCAACTTTCCTTTGTGTTCGTCGCCGCAAGATGGGCATGCGGCCTCAAAGGCGAGGCGGAACTCTTCTGGAACCTCTGGCTTCGGGATGAACTTGCACTCTGGATAGCGATCGCAGCCAAGGAAGTAGCCGAAGCGACTACGGCGCTGCGCCATCTTCCCGCC
>JBEDBF010000041.1:0-7869 GCA_041177405.1 Chloroflexota bacterium
GTTTCACGCCTGCACCAACGTCAGCGCAGCAGCGCTGCGACCGCCTTCGCCACGATCGGAATCTTTGCTGCAGAGAGTCCGGCAAAGTTGATACGACCTTGAGAGACAAGGTAGATCGCCTGTTCATCGCGGAGGCGAGCGAGCTGCGCGTCGCTGAGGCCGAGCAGCGAGAACATCCCCCGTCCAGTGAGGAGGTGCGAGAAGTCGCCCGCGCCAGCCTCCGCAAGGGCGGCAACAAAGGCACGACGATTCCCGTTGATGCGCTCGCGCATTGCGGTGACCTCGCTCTCCCATTGCGCGCGCAGTGCGTCGTCACCAAGGATCTCCGCCACGATCTCACCACCGTGACCTGGGGGGTTTGACCAGGCGGCGCGGATTGCAACCTTTGCGTGCGTCAGGATCGCGGCGGCGGCGGCTGGATCCGCAGCAACGATGGCGAGTGCGCCGACACGTTCGTCATAGAGCGCGAAGTTTTTGCTGGCACTGGCGGCAACAAGTACTTCACAACCTGTGGCGAGGAAGGCGCGAAGTGAGGCCGCATCTTCAATCAAGCCGTCACCGAGTCCCTGGTATGCAAAGTCAAGAATGGGGAGAACGCCGCGCGCAGCAACCGCGTTGGCGATCTGGCCCCACTGGTCAGCCGTTGGATCGATCCCAGTTGGATTGTGGCAGGCACCGTGGAAGATGAAAGCGTCGCCCGGCGTTGCCGATGCGATTGCGTCGAGGATGGCCTGCATGTCGAGTTCGCGAACGCTAGCGGTGGTCCACGTGTGCGAGCGATGGCGCACGCCAACTGCGTCGGCAATCTGCGGATGGTTCGGCCACGTTGGATCGCTTACCCAGATCTCAGCCGCTGGACGGAGACGCTTCACCAACTCCACGGCGAGTCGGACGGCACCGGTGCCACCCGGCGTGTGCAACACCTCAACGCGACCACTGCTCGCCACGGGAGGAAGTGCTCCGAATGGTGCGCCAGGTTCGCGGAAGATGAGTGCCCGCATCAGCTTCACGAGGGCGGGGTCGCCACCGATCGGCTTGTAGAGCTTGGTGGTGGTACTGCTCAGCAGTCGGCGCTCCGCCTCACGAACGCTGGCAAGGATCGGCGTGACACCGTTCTCTTCCATATAGACGCCAGCGGCAAGGTTGATCTTCTCGGGGCGAGAGTCGGCGCGGAAGGCCTCCACGATCCCGAAGATGGGATCGGAAGGAGCGCTGCTGATCTTCGCTGAGAGGCTGCCGTTCACCATGAGGTGAGTCTAGCCGAGGCACTTCAGGGGCCGACACGCCCCGCCTCGCAATTCTCTCGGGAGGCGTACGATCGCGCTGATGGACTTCTTCGACCTCGATCCGATTGGCTGGGCGCTCCTCGGCTTTGTCGCCGGCGGACTCTCCTCGTGGCTGATTCGTGGTCGTGCTGCGCGCGGCTGTCTCGCCAACATCTTGGTCGGTGTACTCGGCGGTCTCATCGGCGGAACCATCGCCAAGAGCACCGGCTTCGGTGACGCGGGCGGATTCCTCGGATCGCTTTTCGTTGCGCTGTTCGGTTCGGTACTCTTGCGACTCGCCATTGAGTTTGTTGATCGGAGGCCGCACAGATGAGCGAAGAGAGGCCATTTAGTCCAGGGCTCGCCGGCATCATTGGCGCCGAGACTGCAATTGGATTTGTTGATGGCGCGAACGGAAAGCTGCTCTATCGCGGCTACCCCATTGAAGAGGTTGTCTCCAAGGGGACGTATGCGAGTGTGCTTGACCTTCTACTCACTGGAGAGTGGCACCCAAACGCGGTACTGGAACCAGTAAAGGTTCCGCCGGCCGTCCTCGCCGCACTCCGTCTTCTCCCCGCGCATGCCCACCCAATGGATGCGCTCCGCACTGCAATCTCTGTCTGGGGTGCAGGCGAGCGACTCGGCTGGCCACCTACTGCGGATGAGGCACGAAAGATCGCTGCCTTTGCGCCATCCGCGCTCGCCGCGTTTGCGAGGCTACGTCAGGGGCTTGAGCCGGTTGATCCGGAGCCAGGGCTCAGCATTGCCGCCGCGTTCCTACAGCAGTTGCACGGCATCACGCCGGAGCCGGCAACCGCCCGCGCACTCGACGCCTACCTGATGGCAGGAGCTGAACACGGGCTGAACGCGAGCACCTTCGCAGCGCGCGCGATCATCGCAACGCGTTCAGATATTGCCTCTGCTATCTGCGGTGCAATTGGTGGTCTCAAGGGTCCGCTTCATGGCGGCGCGCCGGCAGAGGTGATCGGACAACTCGGCGAGATTGGTTCAATTGATCGTGCTGAAGACTGGGCGCGCGGCAAGCTTGCGCGCCGTGAACTGATCATGGGCTTCGGGCATCGCGTGTATCGCGCATACGATCCGCGCGCCGCGGCGCTGCGCAAGGTGGCGGAGGCGATGCCAACGCGTCCCGACTGGCTCGATCTTGCGATCGGCGCCGAAGAGGTGATCTTGCGCGTCTTTGAAGAGATGAAGCCGGGCCGCGCCATGAAGACAAACGTTGAGTTCTACGCCGCCGCAGTGCTCCAAGGCGTTGGCCTTGCGCCCGATCTCTTCCCCGCCACATTTGCAATTGCACGTATCGCAGGCTGGTCGGCACACGTCATTGAACAGGCTGGGGTTGACAAGATCATTCGTCCAGACGCTCGCTACATCGGATATCCGGAGCGCCATCTCCCAAGCTGATCGCCCTCGCCCCGCGCCGCGCCGCGTGGCGCAGAATCGCTACTTCTCGCCGCGCAGCGCCTTTGCCATCTGCTCGCCGTGATCAATCGGATGCTTCGCGTAACCCGCCAGCCAATCGGCAATCGTGTACCTGCCGCGCTCGGTGTGCTCGCCGTATCGCGCGAGATCTTCATCCTCGAGGTGACGCAAGACGGCAAGTGAGCCGGCGCGGACCGCGGAGAAGATCGCGAGTGGCGTCTCAATTGGATCTTTCTCATACCCGAGCGCAGGGTGTACGGCCCAAAGGTTCTCGTCGTATCCCTGGATGATCGAGCCGAGCGGCTCCGCAACGAGCCGTCGCAGGCGCGCGTACGACTGTGCCTCGCTGTCCGCAAGGTGATGGATCACCTGCCGCGGCGACCATCCCTCCGGGTGCCTAAGGTCAAGCGCGGTGTGATCGAGTGCCGCCACCTGCTCCTCAAACGCGCGCGTTGCCGCCTCGTATGCCGCGACGCGATGAGCGTTCAGTTTCACTTTCCCGCGACCCAGGTGATCATGTTCGCCATCAGCGGGGCGAAACCTTCCCACTTCACAAAGGTCTCAGGGCACCAGTGTGGGCCAATGTCAGACGTCCATACAAGTGAGCGACCCTTCCCCGCCTGGGTTGCAGCGATGAGCGGATCACCGTTGACCGATGCGATCAGTGTTGCGCCGGGCTTCAACTGGACGCGGTTATAGCCGAGCAGCGCAGGCATCGTTGCAGGGATTCCAGCGAGCACCGCGTGCGTCGCGTCGTTGACCTGTGGGACCGTCCCTTCTGGGGTTTCGGCGCGATCGTCATGCGTGAAGCAGGTCACGGGGAGGACCTCTTCGACTGCGGTACCAGCGAAACGCGCCTTCGCCTCAAAGCCCTGGAAGCTGAGATAGCCGCCCGCCATGATCAGCGCGCCGCCCCCCTTCACCCACTCCGCGAGCAGTGTCAGCCGGTTCGGCATTGACTTTCCTTGGAGCCACGTCTCGGTTGGCAGGAGGAAGGAGTTGGTTCCAATGTCGGAGAGGACGATCACGTCGTACGCGTCGAGTCCCTCCTTGGTGAAGGGGAACTTTGCGGGAACATCATGTGCGTAGAGCTGCTCAACCTCAATCCCCTTGCTTCGGAGTGCCGCGTTGTACCAGTCGGCGCCAGAGTGGAAGGTGACCGAGGTGAAGGAGTCAAACCCCTTGTAGTGCGTCGCCTCTGAGACCCACGATTCGCCAACAAGCAAGACCTTCATCGCTCCCCCTTCTGCGCTTAGCGCGCCTCCTCGAATAGCCGACGAGGATTATCCGTCATCAGCGCCATTGACCGCTCAATCGGCACGCCGTGCCGGGCGAGGCGTGGAAGGAAGAACTCAATGAGGTGGCCGTATCCTGGACCACCGTAGGTGCGCAAGAGGCTCTTCAGGAAGATGTCTTGCGACATCAGCACTCGATCACCGTGCCCCTGTGCCACAAGGCGAGCGATGTTGCGCGCATCATCATCACCGCTCGGGCACTGTGCCTGCTGATCTGCATAGAAGACCTCCATGCCAATCATGTCGTACTGGACGTATGCACCACGGTTGATGAGTCGTGACTGATACTCGTAGTCCTCACCGCTCGGGTTCGAGTGACAGAGCACGATGCTCTCCATTGGCACACCGCGGGCTGCGCAGAAATCGAGCACCTCGTCCCCGAGACGGAACCAGGCGGGCATGTGTACCTGCATCGGGAGGTGCGTCTCGCGCTGCGCGATGCAGGCTCCGGCGAGCGACTTCTTCTCCCGCGCGGTGAAGCTACTCCCCACGCCAATTTCACCAATGATCCCTGAGCGCACGCTCGTTCCTCGCGCGCCAACGTTGATGTCGCGGATGATCTCTTCGGCAATGTCCTGCTCGCTCTTCGCGTCGTTCTCTGCCGGTTGCGACGCATCAAGGTAGTAGCCCGTGCCCATTATGATGTTGAGTCCCGTGGCGCGGCTGACTTCAGCAAGCCCCTCAGGATCTCGACCATTCCCGTCTGCGCTCGTCTCAATGACGCTCTGCCCGCCCTGTGCAACGAATCGCTGCAACTCCTTGATGGCGAGCGCACGGTCCGTCATGGTGCAGTTGTCCTTGTTGGCGAACGGATCGTTGCGCAACTCCCAGAGGTTCGCCATGGAGACCTTCTCGTCAACAAGTTCGCGTGCACGCGGTGAGTCGTTGAGCGGTGGATGCCACCAGGAGAGCACGTCGTTCAGGATGTGTTCATGAGTCAGCGTCAGGCCGAGCTGCGCGGAGTCAATGGCGCCAGTGACCGTCTGGATACTGCTCATCTGCGGAGCGTAGCGCGACGACGATCAAGCAGCGCAGCGGCAACCACGCCGGCGACGAGGAGGAGCGCTGAAGTGGTGAATATCGGCGTGAGCGCAAGGAGATCGCCCGCTCGCGAGACGCCCGCACGTGCGGCCACTGACGCGGCGGCGAGACCGAAGACGTTCCCCGCATACAGCGGGAAGAGGGAGAGGCTGAGGGCGGCGGAACGGCGAACGGGGGCAACCCGCTCGGCAAGCCAGGTGAAGACCGCCGCCTGAAGCAGTGCGGAGACGGCGGCAATGGCGGTGGCGCCCAGAGCGAGGAGCGGGAGTGTTGGCGCAACAGCGATTGAGACGGCAGCGGTTGCGCCGACGCCGAATGCGAGTACGGCACTGCGTGGAATGCCGAAGCGCGGGAATGTGAAGGCAGCGACAACCGGTGCAAGCAGTGCGCCAACGAGCGCCGTGGCGCCGATCAGCAGACCGACCGCGCCGGCGACACCGGGAGTTGCGAGTGGCTCGGACATCCCGCCAACAGACGGACCGATGGTGACCTCTGCGATGCGGAGCGGAAGTGCTGGACGCAGCATCCGCTCGCCTGCAATACCGACCATCAACACCAGATAGCCAGCACGAGCGATTGGATCACTCAGCACCTCTACGATCCCCCGTCGCGCAACCTCGAAGATGCCTCCACGCTGTTGCACTGCAGGTCGAACATCGGGAATGGCAACGATGTTTGCAACGATGAGGATCCCGTTGAGGAGTGCGGCGACCGCGATCGGTGCGGCGAGGGTGAGCCCAAGTCCGCCAATCAGCCAGGCGGCGAGGAGTGGGCCGGCGGCGAAGCCCATCGGCGCGGCTGCACTGAAGAGCGAGATGACTCGCGCCCGCTCGCGCTCTGGCGCCACCTCACGAATCGTGGCGAGCATGACGCCGGTGTTGCCGAGCCAGAAGCCGAGCGCGACGGTAGCGGCAACGAGCTGCCACGCCTGATCGGCAGCTGCAAAGGCGATCAGCGCAGCGAGTGCGATCAGGCCGCTCCGCACAATGACGAGTCGACGCGATCGCAACTCAGCGATCGCGAGCCAGATTGGGACTTGCGGTGCGCCAACCACAAAGAGGCCAGCGATCGCCACGCCAGTGAGTGAGGCGATCTCTCCGATCGGTACGCCTGCGCTCTCGAGTGCGAGTGGGAGATATGAGTAGATCATGCTCACGCCGAAGATTTCTGCAAACTGCACGGCAATATAGACAGCAACAATGCTCCGCCACGCGGGATGCCCGCGATTGGTGCGGTTCATAGATTGCCGCTCTTTGCGCTCGCCCGAATCAGCTTCGCCTGCTCCAAGATCTCAGTGCGGATGCTCTCCTTTCGTGACTCCCATGAGCGAACCTGGCGAGCCATGCGCGGGTTCTTCGCGAATCGCTCGGCATGACGATCAATGAAGTCCCAGTAGAGCGTGGTAAGGGGGCAGGCGTGCTCGCCAACGGAGAGCTTCGGGTCGTAGAAGCAGTCGCTGCAGTCGTCTCCCATGCGAGAGACGTACGCACCTCCAGCGATGTACGGCTTGCTCGTGATCTTTCCTAGGTCAGCAAACTGGCTCATCGCGACAACGTTTGGCGTCACCACCCACGGATGAGCATCAACAAACGCTTCGAGGAACCAAGCGTCAACCTCTTGTGGCTTCACGCCGATCAGGAGAGCAAAGTTTCCAAGGAGCATGAGGCGCTCAATATGGTGCGCATGCCCGCCCTTGATGAGCTTCCGCACCACGCGGGAGATGCAGGCCATCTTCGTTTCGCCGCTCCAATAGAACGAGGGGAGCGACTCATGATGGCTCAAGCCGTTGGCGCTCTCCCACTCACGCCAGAAAGTCACATAGGTGTGATGCATGAACTCTCGCCAGCCGAGGATCTGGCGGATAAAGCCTTCGACAGATTGCAGCGGAATTGTGCCTCTGCTCCCTTCAAACTCTTTGATCGCGCGGAGGCAAACTTCGTGCGGGGTCAGCAGCCCAAGGTTGATCGCGCTCGAGAGGAGCGAGTGATAGAGGTGCTCGTGTTGCGTGGACATGGCGTCTTCATAAGGACCGAATGCTGCAAGACGCTCTGTACAGAATCGCTCAAGCGCCTCAAGCGCCTGCGCACGGCTTGTTGGCCAACCGAACGCGTCAAGGAGCCCAAAATGCTTTGACGACTCTGCGCGCACCTCATCTGCAACCAGCGCTGCAGTGCCGCTCGGCGGAAAGGTTGGTGTGCCAGGCACCGTGGCCCCGTTCGGAAGCCGCTGCCGATTCTCCTGATCAAGGTTCCAGACGCCACCGAGCGGCTCAGCGCTCCTGTCCGGCTCCATCAACCACCCGCGCGCCGCTCGCACTCGGCGATACCAGAACTCCATTCGCAACTCCTTGCGGCCGCGCGCAAACTCCTCCCACTCTTCTCGCGTGGTGAGCCAGAGCTCGTTTGGCGTGATCTCGAGCGTCACCGCTGCGGATGAGGCCCAGGCGTGCAGTCGGGCGGTCAACTGCGGCGCTGACGGCTCCATCAGCGTGAGGGTCGCGAACGAGTCTTTCGTTCGTGCAGTAGTGAGCCCCTCTTCGAACGTTCCAGACTGGATGAGATCGACGTGAAGTCCCTTGGCGCGCATCTCGGCGGCGAATTCGCGACCTGCGGCACGCTGGGTGACAAGCGCCTGCACATGTCGTGGTGCTGGCTGCGCATCGCGCGATTCGACCATGATGATCCGTACTGGTGCACCACCCTGCAGGGCGTCGCGCACTGGTCCAACTTGATCGGTGAGTTGATCTGGAAGCACCAGAAGGTGCGCACGTTCGGTCATCGGGCGGCGCGGCAGGCGTCGCTGCAGTACTTCACTTCACTCCAGAC
>JBEDBF010000042.1:0-7659 GCA_041177405.1 Chloroflexota bacterium
GCTCCACCGGCCGTGCCCGATCACGAGATGGTCGAGGAGTTCAAGGTCAAGGAGGCGGGCCGCCGCCGCCACCTCAGCCGTCAGTCGCACATCCTCTTCCGAAGGTTCTGGGTTTCCACTCGGATGGTTATGCACCAGCGCAAATCCAACGCCCCCCATCTCAATCACAGGTCGAAGCAACTCTGCAATGCGAACACCGGTTCCCGTTGCCGTCCCCACGTACACCTTGTGCAGTACAAGCAGACCGTTGCGGCCGTCCACAATCGCCACATGCAGCTCTTCTTGCTCTCGTCGTGCAAGAAGTGGCGTCGCAAGGGCCGCGAGATCTGCTGGTGATTGCACCCGTTGACGCTCGCGAGGCCACCAGGCTGCAACTGTCGCGAGGGCGGCCATCACCCGCTGCACACGCTCTGCCTCCACAGGGGGGAGACCGGCGCGACGCAGCCGTGCACTAATCTGCGCACTGAAAAGTAAGAAGCTTTCACCCTTGAGAGCATTTTGGAGTTGGTCCGCGAGTCCAGGAATGTCCGCAAGTGCCTCTATGGCATTGAAGAGCGTCTGATCGTGTTCTGGGCTGATTGTTGGGTTGCGTTGACCCTGACGCTCCGCTGCGATCATGCGCTCCACCTCCGCGCTCTCCGAGATCACTTCCGCATTCGCTGGTGTCCCCGGCGACGCGACGAGCCCGCCGTTTTCCCGCCGCGCCACCGAAGACCTCACCACTATGCAACGCACGCTGTAGCAGGCGCGTATTCACGCCTGTGGAGAAGCGTGTTGGGCTAGACCGCGAACGCGGCGAAGAGAATAAGTGCGTTGTACGCGGCGTGGAGGGTGATGGTTGCCAGCAGAGCTTGCCGACGAATCCAGAGCCAGCCGAGTGCGATGCCGAGCGGAAGGCGAGCGGCAAACGCCACCGCGGCAACGACCAACGCGTCACCGATGCTCTCGCCGCCGATATTGAGCGTGTGCGCAAGCGCGAAGACGATCGCGGAGAAGATGATGGCGCGACGCGCCCCTGATTGCCGCCCCCACGCCTGTGTGATCACGCCGCGGTAGAGAATCTCCTCGCCGATCGGCGCGATAAGTGCGGCGCTGATCAGATTGAGCAGCAGTGCGCTGCTGTTCACCGACGGAGGGAGCGGCGACTCTGGCACTGCGCCAGTCCCCTGGATGAGTAGGGCACTGAAGGCTGCCGCAGCAACCACGATCGGCACGGTGAGGGCGATCCCCCAGGCGACATCTCCGAGCGCGCCACCGCGTCGATCAGCCGCCGGCAGGTTCGGCGAAGCGATGCGGTGCTGACCGAAGATCTCGCCCCATCGCGCCGCCCCCGTTCCAACAACGGTGAGGGCAACGATCAGCGTGGTCGCAACGTTGATGCTGAGGGCGATGCCAAGCGTGGTGACAGCGGGGTCTAGTTGCTCAAAACCGCCGAGTGGCGCGGCGAGAAGCAGCAGCGGCGTGGGGGCGAGGATGGCGAGCGGGAGCACCGACCAGAAGACGGCCAGGGGTCCTGGGCCGCGCCAACTCCACTCGGGCGTATCCACGCTCCGTTGAAGCGCGGATGCGCCGTTCAGTCCAATGAGGCCAAGTGAGAGAAGCAGCAGTCCGGCGCCAAGCGCCACCACGCCCGCCCCTGCGAAGGCGGCAAAGAGGAGTGAGCCCCCGCTGATGCTCGCGACAAGTCCGATCCCATAGAGGGCCGGCGCCTCTCTGCCCGCGAGTTGCAGGATGCCCGGTCGCGGGCGCGCCTCGCTTATGGCTTCGTTCCGGCCGTCAGCTCTGCGAGTGTGTCGAGCACGCGCTGCAACTCGGCAATGCGATCACCGTACAGCGAGAAGTTGCCTGCGCGGAGCGCCTCTTGCGCCTCCGCAAAGATCTCCGACGCGCGCGTCACAAGTCCGCTGACATCGGTTGGCTCGCTTCCGCCACCTGGATCAACCACGCCACCACCCACCAAGAGATTGAGCGCCTGCGCGAGTGAATCACCCCAGACGACCTTGTCGGACGTGGCGGCAACAATCTTCTGGAACTCTGGGAACGAACTGGAGGTTGACTGCAGATATACCGGCTGCAGATAGACGATGCTGTTCCCCACTGGCGTGACGATCAGGTTCCCGCGAATCACCGTCGATCCCGACTGATCCCAGAGGGTGGTCTGCGCGGCAATGATTGGGTCGGCATCAATACGTGCGTTTACCTGCGCTGGACCGAAGACCGATGTGTCTTTCGGGAATCGGTAGCTCACCACCTGCCCGTACTTGTCGCCATCGTTGCGCGCAGCCACCCAGGCGATCATGTTCGGGCGACTTGTTGGAACGAGCGGCTGAATCAGCGCGAACTCCGCCCCCTCTTCGCCAGGGAGTCGAACGCGCACATAGTAGGCCTCACCTGGGAGCGACTGGGCACCAGCCGAAGCCTCTGGAACGGTCCAGACGTCGTCTTGGCGATAGAAGGTCTGTGGATCCGTCACGTGATAGCGCGCGTACATGCGCGTGGTGACATCGAACCCCTCCTCGCCGACACGAAGGTGTGCCTGCAGGTCAGCAGGCATCTCGTCGAGTGGCTGGAAGAGGCTTGGGAAGACGCCGCTCCAGGCGCGAATGATCGGGTCGCTCGCGTCTGCAACGTACAGCTTCGTCTCGCCCGTGTAGAGGTCGAGGGTAGCCTTCACGCTGTTGCGGATGTAGTTGATCGGCCGGTCAAAGCTGGTACGAGCGAGTGAAGGATCAAATGACTGCGCGTTCGGGAATCGCCCGCTCATGGTGTATCCGTCAACCATATAGCTGAGTCCGCCGTCTTCACGGATCACGAGGTATGGGTCTCGATCCCAGCTCACAAACGGCGCGAGCGCGCTGATTCGCTCGCTAACGGTGCGCCGCCAGAGCAGTTGGCTCTCAGAGGTGATCTGGTCGCTGATCAAGAGGTTGAGATCGCCGAGACGTGCCGCAAAGAGGAGTCGGTCGGCAAGGGTGCCGAGCGAGATACCGTTCTCGCCGCTCCAGCTTGTGGTGGCATCACCGGTGACCACGCCATCAGCATCGATCTCGCCTTCGCCGATCGGGTAGTCGAACTCTGGAGTCTTCGCGCCAACAATGACCCAGTCGTCATCAAGCTCTCCGAAGTAGATGCGTGGCTGGCTGACCGCAGGCGCACCATCGGTAGAGACGGGCGGGATGTCACGAATGATCAGACGTGGCAGGCCGCCCGAGCCGACCTCGGCAACCGGGACCATGGCCACACCAATCCCGTGCGTGAAGGTGATCCTGCGATTCACCCACGCCGCCGACTGTTGCGCGCGATCTGGGTTCAGCTCACGTGCAGAGAGCATGACGAGTCGCTGCTCACCATTGATGGTGTAGCGGTCAACATCGACGTCGGCAAAGTTGTAGTACTGACGAACGGTCTGCAGCTGGTCGAGGGTCTGCTGCAGCGGTCGATAGTCCCAGAGACGAGCGTCCGCAAACGTCTCAGCATCTGTGGCGATCGAATCCGCAGTAAGGGGGGCTTCGCCGTCGTACTGCAGCTCGCTCCAACCATCAAGGCCGAAGGCGAGACGCGTCATCTTCAGGTTGTTGGCTATGTATGGCTCCTCAAGGGCGAACTCGTTCGGTTGCACCTGG
The DNA here is from genome assembly GCA_041177405.1 of Chloroflexota bacterium. Taxonomy (GTDB): domain Bacteria; phylum Chloroflexota; class Limnocylindria; order Limnocylindrales; family Limnocylindraceae; genus Limnocylindrus. The sequence continues at coordinate 3,624 of JBEDBF010000042.1, forward strand.
AAGCGCTGGACGAATTCAGGGTAGAGACCACCGAGCACACCAGACGCACCGAACCAGACGAGTGCGGTGAGGGTGAGTGGCCAGACGGTGCGAGTCAACGCAGCGCCAATCAAGAATGCAGCGGCGATCGCGGCGATGGCCGTAAGGATGTCGAGACCTGGAAGTCGTGCGGTGTTATCGGTATAGGAGACTCCGGTGGCAACACCCGTGTTCGAATAGACCAGCTCCAGCTTGTCCAACTGATACCCATAGGCCGTGGCGAGCAAGACGCCACCGATCATCAGTGCAAGGTGGAGGCGCGGGAGTGTTCCAATGAATCCGAGACCTCGGGCACCTATCGCCGGGAGATATCGGAGCGCCGCCGCAAGCGTTCCTGCAAGCAGAAGCGTGACACCGATCCCCTGCGCAAGGCGCAAGACTGGGAGTTCAAAGAAGTAGAAGGAGATGTCGCGACCAAAGATTGGGTCGACGACAGGGGTGCCGCTCGGATCGAAGGAGACCGCGTTCTGCCAGAGGCTGATCGCCTCCCAGTTCGCAGCAACCTGTGCGCCAATGAAGAGTGAGACGAGGAGTGCGCCGATGCGCAAGACTCCGCTCCCAACTGCGGCAACAGTGCTGCCGCCACCAGATCCGGCGCTGAAGAGGTCGCGGAGCGCCTCACCGAGACCGTCCACGCGAATCTGACCTCGCTCATTGATCAACGGCTCGCGCTCTGGGCGCGCCGCCTGCTCCTTTGGCTCAGCGGGCGGCGTGCCGCCGCGTCGCGCAATCAACGATGCAACTCCGATCATGCCAAGGAGGAAGATCAGGGAGACAACGGTGCTCCCCGCAAAGAGGGCCCCCTGGATCTGAAGTCGCTGCCAGAAGAGTTCTCCAGCCCCGAGCGACTCAAACCAGCGCGCGTCAGTGAGAAGGCCAATGATCGGTCCGCCGATAAGAAAGAGGCCGAAGAGTGCTGGGAAGAAGAGTGAGCGCACGCTCAGCTTCGGGCGGGTGAAGTTCGAACCGCCGCCAGCGGCTGGCCGTCGTGCGCGTGGACGCGCGGGGGGTGGTGCGTCGTCGCCAGCTTCACCGTTGGAGGTTGCCTGCGTTGGAGTCTCGCCGCCACTTCTTCGGCGCTCAAGCTCCTCAAGGAAATCCTTGAATGGATCTGTCACGTCGTCTCCTCCGCTACTGCCTTGTCGCTACGGTCTGTGAGCCACCTCAACCGCGCGGGCAAACGCGTCGAGTGCCGCCTCTGCAACCTTCGACCCACTCATCGTAGCGATTCTGAGCGAATCCCACTTTGCAGCAACCTGCAGTGCGAGTGGTCTGCGCCACGGCTCGCTCGGATTGGTTGGTTCGCCGACGAGTCGTAACTTGAGACAGGAGCGACCCTCCTCTACGGCAAGGAGATCGCCGAGACCGTTCGTCATTAAGACTCCATAACGTTCTAGCGGTGAGATTGGCGGTGGACCGGCGATCGGCGCCACCTCACGACAGCTGACAACGCCTTCGCTGTCTTGCACCCAGAAGAGCGCGATCCACCATCCATCTGGCATGGTGCTCGGCTGCGCAGACCCGGCGCGGATCTCACCGTCAGCGCGCCCCTCGATGTCGATCAGTCGCTCCTTTAGGAAGCTCGTCCCTGGAAGCGGCAAGCGCTCCAACGCGTCACCCACTCCGTGACTCACTCCCACTCGATCGTCGCGGGCGGCTTGGAGGTGATGTCATAGACCACACGCGTGACACCCGGGACTTCATTCACAATACGCGACGAGATTTTGGCCATCACGTCATACGGTAGGCGTGCCCAGTCCGCGGTCATTCCATCCTCACTTGTCACGGCACGTATCGCAAGGACGTTCCCGTACGTTCGACCGTCACCCATCACACCAACGGAGCGCACAGGGGTGAGTACCGCAAACGACTGCCAGATGCTTCGGTAGAGACCCGCCGCCTTGATCTCATCGATCACGATCCAGTCCGCTTCACGCAGCGTGTCCAGCCGCTCACGCGTCACCTCACCGATGATGCGAATGGCGAGGCCGGGTCCTGGGAAGGGCTGCCGCAAGACCACGCTCTCTGGAAGTCCGAGCTGGAGACCAACCGCGCGCACTTCGTCCTTGAAGAGGGCGCGGAGTGGCTCGACGAGCTCAAACTTCAAATCATCCGGAAGGCCGCCCACATTGTGGTGCGTCTTGATCTTCTGCGCCGACTTCGTCTCTTTTGAGGTTGACTCGATCACGTCGGGATAGAGCGTCCCCTGCGCGAGGAACTTGAATTCGCCCGCGCGTGAAGACTCCTCCTCAAAGACGCGAATGAACTCACGCCCAATGATCTTTCGCTTCTCTTCGGGGTCTGTCACCCCTTCGAGTGCATGCTGGAAGCGCTCTTGTGCCTCCACCATGATGATCTTCATGCCGAGCTGCCCAGCAAAGACCTCGCGCAGGATCTCCGACTCTCGCTTCCGCATCAACCCGTGATCGACATAGACGCAGGTGAGTCGATCACCGATCGCCTTGTGGACCAGCGCCGCCGCGACTGCAGAGTCAACCCCTCCGGACAGAGCACAGAGGACGCGGTCGGTCGGGCCGACCTGTGCCCGAATCGCTGCGACCGCGTCGTCAACGAGTCGACCTGGCGTCCAGGAAGCCTCAGCCTTTGCAATGGTGCGGACAAAATTCTCGAGGAGTCGCTTCCCGCCAGGAGTGTGCACAACCTCAGGGTGGAACTGAATTCCCCAGAGGTTGCGGCCCGTATCGGCGAGTGCCGCGAATGGAGTTGAATCCGTGGTAGCAAGCGCGGTGAATCCAGGTGGCGCATCGATGATGGAGTCACCGTGGCTCATCCAGACCCGCTCAGTGCCCTCGGCGCCGAGACCGGCAAACAGCGGACTCTTCGCTGTGCTGATGGTGATGTCGGCGGGACCGTACTCACGTCGATCAGACGGCCCCACGCGTCCCCCGAGCTGTTGCGCCATCAGCTGCACGCCGTAGCAGACTCCAAGGATTGGGATCCCTGCGCCCCAGAGCGCCGCATCTGGCTTTGGCCCAGCATCGTCGTAGACGGAGTACGGACTACCGCTCAGGATGATGCCGGACGGCTTGCGCGCGAGGATCTCGGCCAGCGGGGTGTCGAACGGCAGGAGCGCCGCATAGACGTTCATCTCGCGCACGCGACGCGTGATCAGTTGTGCGAACTGACTCCCGAAATCCAAGACGAGGATGCCGCCCGTCTGCGCGGGCGGCGCACTAGCGCCCAGCGTGGCGCCCGCCTCAACGTCCACGCTGCCAGCTCTTCCCTTCAGTCGCCGCAGCGGGGGCGTAGATCACTTCAACGTCACGGAAGTCGGCGAGCGTTTGAACACCGAGCGCCGCCGCTGATTGACGCACCGCGCCAACAAGGTTCTCGCTTCCGTCGGTCACGCGAGATGGTCCGTTGAGGATCTGCTCCATGCTTCCGGCGATCCCCACCTCAATGCGAGTGCCGCGCGGCAGTGTTGGCGAAGACGCCGCCATCCCCCAGTTGAATCCGCCGCCTGGCGCCTCTGTCGAGCGCGCAAGTGGCGAACCGATCATCACCGCGTCCGCGCCAACGGCGAGTGCCTTTGCAATCTCGCCACCCTTGCGAATGCCGCCGTCTGCGACGACCGGCACGTAGCGTCCGTTCGCCTTCATAAAGGCATCGCGAGCACCAGCTACGTCGCTCACCGCTGTCACCTGCGGGACGCCGATGCCGAGCACTTCGCGTGTGGTGCAGGCGTTCCCCGGTCCAACGCCAACGAAGATCGCCGCCGCCCCCTGCTCCATCAGTGAATACGCCGCCTCGGCATTCGTGGTGTTCCCCACCGCAACGGGGATGCTGCTCCGCTTCACAAAGTCGGCAAGTTCCAACGGCGCGTAACCAGTTGCAATGTGGCGCGCGGACGAGACCTGACTCTGGATGACCAAGAGGTCGGCACCACCCTTGATGATCGCGTCGCCGAACTTCCCGATCGCCTGTGGCGTTGCCGCGATCATCGCCGGCGATCCTGCTGCGTGAATCTCCGCGATAC
>JBEDBF010000043.1:0-7148 GCA_041177405.1 Chloroflexota bacterium
GACGGCGAGCGCCGCGTTCGACGAACTTGAGTCCATGAAAGATCTTGGCGAACTTCTCACCGCGCGCTATGCGCGATACCGCGAGTACGGCGCCTTTGATGAGGCACCGGTCAAGAAGAAGGGCCTCACTGGCGCCATTCGTTCGCTCTTCGGCCTTGATCGAGATCTGGTTGGCGCCGGCGTTGGCGACGACTGGATGGACGAGATCGAACGCGACAACGCGGGAGCGTAGAGATGGCAAAGTTTCGTGATCTCTCCAACGCGAACGTGAGCGGTAGCGGCAACGCAGAGGAGCTCGGCGAGCTTATTGATGCACTGCTTCCAGTGCTCGTTGACCGACTCGCGGTGACCGGACTCGGCGAGATTGAGGTGGAGCGCAACGGCGCAACGGTGCGCGTGCGCTCGGAGGCACTCGGCGTTGCGGGCACTGCACCGAGCGCTGCGGCCAGCGCTGCCGCTGCGAGCCGACCCGTTGCTGCGAAGGCGAGCGTTGCGCCAGCGGGTGAGCGCAGCGCCGACGGCGTCCGCAAACATGCGGTGCGCGCCACGGCGGTCGGCTTCCTGACGCTCGCCAAAGATATTCATATCGGTGCGAAGGTGACGAAGGGCGCGCTCGTCGCGCAGGTGGAGGTGCTCGGCATTCCAACGGAGGTGCGAGCACTGCACGGCGGAATCGTGGTGACCCTGCGCGCGGCGACCGGCGATCCTGTGGAGTACGGCCAGGAGATCTTCATCCTTGAGTCAATCGGTGAGGCGGCAAAGTGATCAAGCGCGTGCTGATCGCGAATCGCGGCGAGATTGCGCTGCGCATCTTGCGCGCATGCAGGCAGCTCGGTATCGAGGCGGTCGTTGCATATAGCGAGGCGGATGCCGATTCGCGCGCCGTGCTCGTTGCCGACGAGGCGGTCTGCATTGGCCCCGCCGACGCAAAGGGGAGCTACCTCTCGGCACCCGCCATCATCTCCGCAGCGCTCGCCACCGGCTGCGACGCGATTCACCCGGGCTACGGCTTCCTCTCCGAGAACGCCGCCTTCGCCGAGGCGGTTGCGGCGCACAAGCTCACCTTCATTGGGCCATCCGCGCCGATCCTTGAGAAGTTCCACTCCAAGGCGGCGACGCGCGCACTTCTCGCAAAGCACGGCCTCCCAACGATCCCAGGGTCTGATGGCGTCGTCGCAGACGAAGCGGCGGCGCTGGCCGCGGCGAAGAAGATTGACTACCCCGTGATCTTGAAGGCGTCTGCTGGCGGTGGTGGGCGCGGGATGCGCGTGGCGCATGATGACGCGGAGCTGAGCAAGAACTTCTCGATCTGCGTGCAAGAGGCGCAGGCGGCGTTCGGCGACGGATCCATCTATCTCGAAAAGTATCTGAGCGCGACGCACCATGTTGAGGTGCAGATCGCCGTTGATCATGAAGGGACGGCGCTCCACTTTGGCGAGCGCGACTGTTCACTGCAGCGTCGTCATCAGAAGTTAGTCGAAGAGTCACCATCCACGGCGCTCACCCCACGTGTGCGCGAAGAGTTCCTTGCGCGTGCGGCGAAGGCGATCGGTGCCGCGGGGTACCAGAACGTGGGGACGCTGGAGTTCCTCGTTGGACCGGATGGAAAACCGTACTTCATTGAGATCAACTGCCGCATCCAGGTGGAGCATCCAGTGACCGAGGTGGTGACTGGGATTGATCTTGTTGCGCTGCAGATTGCACTCGCCGGCGGCGCGAAGATGCCAATGAAGCAGTCGGAGGTGCAGGCGCGCGGTCACGCCATTGAGTTCCGCATCACGGCGGAGGATCCGGCGCAGAACTTCCAGCCGCAGGCGGGCCAGATCAATGAGTATCGTTCGCCGAGCGGCCCCTGGGTGCGCTTCGATTCGCACCTGTATGCGGGCTACGAAGTTCCGCCGTACTACGACAGCCTCCTCGGCAAACTGATCGTCTGGGGTGCCACACGAGCTGAGGCGATCGCGCGCTCACGCGCCGCCCTGCACGAGTTGGAGATTGACGGCGTGGCGACCACGCGCGACTTCTTCCTCGGCCTCCTCGAGAGCCCCGCCTTCTTGAGCGGCGCCGTCACCACCAGCATGCTCGATGAGGTGGGCACCGCCGCAATCCTCGCCGCCGTTCCGCGCCGGCCCGGTGATCCCTCCGCTGCACAGCCAGTGGCTAAGTAGAGTGGAGCGACGATGAGTGACGTGCTCTTGAACCAGCAGCAGATCGAGGCGCTGATCCCGCATCGCGCGCCCTTCCTCTTGCTGAGCCGCGTCATCTCCGAGGATCGCGCCGCCCAGCGTCTGGTGGCGGAGCTCGACGTTCGCGCCGATGCCTTCTGGGTCCCCGGCCACTTCCCCGCACCGATCGGCCCGATCATGCCCGGCGTCCTCCAGGTGGAGGCACTCGCGCAGGCGATGGCGGTCTACGTGGCGCGCACCGAAGGGATGGGGAGCCGCCTCGGTGTCTTCGCAAAGATTGAGGCGTGTCGATTCACGCGCATGGTCACTCCTGGTGAAACGCTGCGATTGGAGATTGAAATGCAGAAGCTCGGCTCACGCATGGGGACTGCGATCGGCACCGCCTCAGTGAGTGGTGAGACCGCGTGCAGCGCAACGATCACCTTTGTCATTCCATCAGAGAGCGCACTCCCGCACCCACCTGGGTCAACCACGGCATAACAAAGGAGCACCAATGAAGCGCGTCGTCGTCATCTCAGATATTCACGGCAACGTTGCCGCCCTCGAAGCGATCGTGGCAACGCTTCCCGCTCTCAAGCCAGATCAGGTGGCGATCCTCGGCGATCACGCACTCTTCGGTCCAAAGCCAACGGAGACGATCGACCTGATTCGCAAGCTGCAGGCAAACGGCGCACTCGTCACGGCGGGGACGGGCGACATTGCCGTTGCAGATCTCGACTACGCCGCCAGCTTCCCGAGCCTCGCCGGCGGTCTTCCACCCGGACTGAAGGCGGCGGTGGAGTGGGCCTCTGACGAACTCGACGACGATCGCATCGAGTGGCTACGTTCGCTCCCAACGGAGCGACGCCTCCGCTACGGCGAGATCAGCATCACCTTGTGCCACGCCTCACCAGGCTCACGCACCATCCCGTTGAGCGCGGACCTTGACCCATCCACCACCCTTGAGCTGATCAGCCAGACGGACGCGCGACTCGTCTGCGTCGGTTTCACTCATCAGGCGCGCGTCAAAGATTACGGCTGGAAGGTGCTCGTCGATGCCGGCTCTGCCGGACTTCCGTATGACGGCGAGGCGTCTGCCGCATTTGCTGTGGTCGATATCGACCCAGACGCCGCCACCATCAGCGCAGCAATCCACCGCGCAACGTATGACACCGACGCGGTGAGCGATGCAATCACCGCGCGCGGACTCGCGGGCGATGCGTATCGCGCCGCCACGGTGCGCACCGGAAAGATGGTGCGATGAGCGACGCGCATCGCGTTGTCGTCACTGGGATGGGAGCCGTCTCCCCGCTCGGCCGCGGCGTGGATGCGCTGTGGAGTGGACTCCTTGCGGGACGCTCTGGCATTCGCCGACTTGAAGGGATTGATCTCACCGGGCAGGAGGTTGACTTTGGCGGACAGGTGCCGAACTTTGACCCTTCAGACATCATTGAGGCGAAACAGGTCAAGCGCCTCGATCGCTTCTCTCACTTTGCGATCGCCGCTTCAGTGGAGGCGCTCACCTCAGCCGGGCTCCCTGCACGACTCAGCGATACGCAGGCGCTCGGCACCGCCACGATCATCGGCTCCGGACTTGGCGGCGCCACGACGCTCTTCGAGCAGGCGATCAACTTTGCGTCAAAGGGCCCCAGCCGTGTCTCGCCATTCCTGATTCCAGGCGCCATTGGAAACATGGCGGCGGGTGAGGTTGCGATTCACGTCAACGCGCAGGGCCCATCGTTTGGTCCGGTTAGCGCGTGCGCGACGGCGGGACACGCCATTGGCGAAGCGTATGAGGCGATCCGTCGCGGTGATGCGGAGCGCGCTCTCGCCGGCGGCACGGAGGCAACACTTCATCCGGTCGTGATTGCAGGGTTCAACAACATGCGTGCACTCTCGCGCAGCGGTAGCAGCATGGCGGGCGGAGACCCGACCGCCGCATCACGCCCATTCGACAGCGCGCGCGATGGCTTCGTGATGGCTGAAGGTGCGGGCGTCCTGTTGCTGGAGCGACTCGACCTCGCGCTCGCGCGCGGTGCCACGCCGCTCGCGGAGATCGTTGGCTACGGCGCGACCGCAGATGCGCAGCACATCACGCTCCCTGCGCCGGGTGGATTCGGCGCCGTTCGTGCTGCACGGCGCGCACTGGAGAAGGCGGGTCGCAAGGGGAGCGAGATCGATCACGTCAACGCACACGCCACCTCAACACCAGAGGGAGATAAGGCGGAGCTGGATGCGATTCGCACCATCCTTACTGGCGCACCTGATGCCGCGACGGCCGCGAAGGCGGATCGCGCCGCACTGCGCGCCACGATCACGGCGACCAAGGGGAACATTGGCCACACACTCGGTGCAGCGGGAGCACTCGGTGCGGCGGCAACCATCTGCGCGATGCGAGAGAGCCGCGTTCACGCCACGCTGAACCTCACCGCGCCAGATCCACTCGTTGGCGGGCTCGACATTGTCAGCGGCGCACCACGCGAGGGCGAGGTTCGCCTCGCGCTCGTGAACGCCTTCGGCTTCGGTGGTCAGAATTCGGCGCTCCTCCTCTCCAAGTGGGAGGGTCGCTGATGCCAGAACGCCGCCGCGACAAACTGCAGAAGCGCGCGCTTCGCGCGTTAGACGCGGCGCGCGAGGCGGCGCGACGTGCACGTGGCAGCGCCGCTGGCGCTGCGCAGGGCGGCGCCATCAGTCCATCAACGCCATCAACGCCGCCGATTGAGCGCTTCACCACGGAGCGCCGCATGGCGGAGCGCACCGTGCCACCACCTGTTATCCAGACCACCCCGCCGCGCCCACGTCGCGGACAGACGCGACTCAACGCACCGCCACCTGAGTTGCGCATCCCAGGACAGACGGCCGACCCAACGCCTCGCGCGAGGGTTGCGACTCCGCTCAGCAACGACGAGGCCGACCTCGTGGAGCTGATCGATCGACTCGCCGCCGTCGCGGGTGGCAGTGGACTCGCCGAGATTGAGATCTCTCTGGACGGCACGCGCGTGCTCGTGCGCAGTCGCACGGCGGTGCAAGGGTTCGCAGCGGGTGCGCCGCTCGCGCCGCACGTGCCGAGTGCGCCGCTCGCGCCGAGCGCAGCACCTGGCACAACCTCAACGCTGCCAGCATCGGCAAACGCGGAGTCCGCCACCCCTCCCGTGTCACCAGCCGAGGGGAACTACGTCAACGCACCACTCACCGGCATCTTCTACGCCGCGGCATCGCCGGGCGCCGAACCAATGGTGAAGGTGGGAGACACGGTTGCGGTTGGGCAGGCGATCGGCCTGATTGAGGCGATGAAGCTCTTCAACGAGATCAAATCGGATAAGGCGGGTCGAGTGACGCGCGTCATTGCGGAGAATGGTCGCATCGTCAAGTCCAAGACGCCGATCATCGAGCTTGAGTCGTGAGCGAAGCGGCGATGGGTGAGCAGCGCATTGGCGGAACAACCGGACGCGCGCAGATCCCGAATCGCACGACGCACATCACCGGTTGGGGGCACGAGGTGCCAGCCGCCACGCTAACGAACGCTGATCTAGAGAAGATCGTTGAGACGAGCGATGAGTGGATCACGACGCGCACGGGGATTCGCGAACGCCGCATCGCATCAAAGGGGGAGACGACCGCCTCCATGGGTGCACTCGCTGCGGCGCGCGCACTCTCCGTTGCGGGGATCAACGCCGATCAGGTTGACCTGATCGTGGTGGCCACCCTTACGCCAGATCACCTGATGCCGAGTACGGCGGTGATGATCAAGGGTGCGTTGGGGAGCACGCGCGCCGCGGCCTTCGACCTCTCCGCCGCCTGCTCTGGCTTCGCCTATGCCTACGCCGTTGCGCACGGATTCATCACCGCGGGCCTCGGCCAGCGCGCACTCGTCATTGGTGCGGAGACGCTCTCACGCGCTGTTGACTGGAGCGATCGCTCGACCTGCGTCCTCTTTGGTGACGGCGCGGGGGCGATCGTCTTGGAGGCACTCGACCTTGAAGAGGGCCAGGAGGGGACCACGCGCCCAGGGACCCTCAGCTTTGAACTCTCCGCAGATCCGAGCGGCGCGTACGCGCTCTGGATCCCTGGCGGTGTGGGCGAGGGGGCAGACCCGCTGATCAAGATGGATGGCGCCAAGACCTACGTCTACGCCACGCGCACCATGGCGGCGGTTGCAACGGCGGCGATCGAGCGCGCCGGTCTCACGCCCGCACAGGTCGATCTGGTGATCCCGCATCAGGCGAACATTCGCATCATTGAACACGTCTCCAAGGCAATTAGCTATCCAATGGAGAAGATCTTCGTGAACCTGGATAAGTACGGAAACACCTCGGCGGCGAGTATCCCGATCGCACTCTCCGAAGCGGTGGCCGCCGGACGACTGAAGCCTGGAGACGTCTTCTGCACCGTGGCGTTCGGTGGTGGCTACACCTCGGGCGCGTTCGTTACGCGCTGGGGTGCCGATCCCGCTCACGGCGCGCGCGCCGCCAACGTTGATCCGGCACGCATCCGCGTGGTGCGTCCGGAGGGCGGCGCAAAGGCGGATCAACCACCCGCCGTGCTGCGTGCGTTTCTTGACGCACGTCACAGGTAGACTCAGATGGATAGCGTGAAGGAGGGTGAGCATGTTTGAGTTGAAGGGCTACGCAGCGATCGTGACTGGTGGCGCACGTGGAATCGGTCGCGCCATTTCGCTCGCACTCGCCGATGCTGGCGCCGATGTGCTGATCACCTACAAGGGGAACACCGCCGCCGCCGATGCGGTGGTTGCGGAGATCAGTGGCGAGGGGCGCAAGGCGATTGCGATCCAGGCGGATGCCGCCGATCCAGATGCCGCAGCGATCGTTGTTGCCAAGGCGATCGAGGCATTCGGCAAGGTAGACCTGCTGGTGAACAATGCGGGGATCACGCGCGACACCCTCATCTTGCGCATGACGCCGGAGCAGTGGCGCGAAGTGATCGACACGAATCTCTCTGGCGCCTTCTACATGACCAAGGCGG
>JBEDBF010000044.1:0-7603 GCA_041177405.1 Chloroflexota bacterium
CTAGCGCGGATCGTGGAGGGAGAAGGCACGTTGGCTGAGCTCCCTGCAAAGGCTGCACTCCTCCCTAGCGCGACGTGGATCGTTGACCGCGCAGCAGCCGCAGACCTTCACTCCGCTACGGAACGGTAATCCCCCACTTTGCACCAAGGGCACGAAGCACACTCGTTCGCTCGGATGCGGTGAGTGCCCGGTCCCAGAGGAGCACCTCTGAAATAGAGGCACGTAACAGGCGCGTCCCAGTAGATGAGTAGATCGCACCGATGTGCGTCGCACTTTCGCTGCTACTGAAGCTAAATGAGTACTCAGTTCCTCCGTTGACCGAGACGTAATCTGTCGCAGCACTGTTTGTGCGGATCATGAGGATTGAACTACCACTGATTGAGCCGAAGATTGCAGAGATGACACTTCCTCCCCCATTGATTGCCCGCAACCGTTTCGCGTCGACAACAAGACCAGTTGCCCGGTCGAGCTTGCCAAGCAGTGGATGATATCCAGTGTCTGAACCACCACGAATCACATAAAAGGCGGTTAACGAGTTTAGTGCGATCGGTTGGCCGATCGCGAGGGCGCCATCTTCAAAGATGACCTGTTGGCGCAGTGAGACGGCGGTCGCGTATGGAACCACACCGAACGGAACGCTCGCGAGATGTCGAGACTCTCCCGACTTGTCAAACCAGAATCGAACGCGTGGGTTCAGCGCAAGGGTCGGCAATTCACTGCTATCTACCCAGAGACGAAGCCCGCTACTACTTACCGCGCCTGGTGTCGTAAATACACCTGCACTTACCGGCAGAGAGAGGGCGCTGCTCCACTGCGCAGCAACGCTTGTAAGCAGTACAGCAAGCACCAAGAGCCTGCGTGAGCACCTCATGCAGGCCCCCATATCAACGGCAGGGTCAGCACTCCACCTGAAGCTGGTACGGCACCGAGAAGCGTGGCCTTGACTTCACAGCGAACCCCAGCCTGTGCGACCGCTCCAGCGTGCACGGCGAGGATGCTGTCAGCTATGTTCGCGGCACTCCACTCTGCGGTGAGGAGATCGCTCATCTGCGTCCACGCCCCACTCCCACCTACCTCCTGGCAGCGTGTTGTAACGCGCAACGACCGAGCGAGTGCCTGCGACGGACTGCCCGCGCTCCCGGCTGGCGGTAGCGCTGAGGAGAAACCTTGCGCGTCAATGCGCAAGGCATAACTGCCAGAACATGCACCGGAGGCCCCGACACACGCGGAGAGAAGCAGGCTCCATAGCGCGTATCCGCCTGGGAGCAAGCGCCCTTGCGCATCGGCGCCAAAGGTGTACCTCGGTCCCTGCTCCGCAAAAACTCCTGCGGCGCTGGCGAGGTTCATGCTGATCGGAATCTCTGAAGTGAACTGCGCAGCAACTCGAACTGCCCGATACAGGTGTGATGTTGGGAACACGATAGCGAGCGTGCCGAGCACATCCGATTCTCTTACTGGTCGGCTATCGCCACTCACACTTGCGTCACCCTTCATCCAAAGCGACGCGCCGTCATACCGTGCAAGTCGATGGAGGAGACGTCGCCCCTCCGACTCCACCAGGAGCACGCTTCCCGCTATTGGAGCGCCAAGGAGGGGCGAGACGGTGACAACCGTATCGCCAGCACGGATCGTCGGCGCCATTGACTCGCCCTCCACGATTGAAACGCGCACGCCGAGCACTGAACAAGCGATTGGCAGCAGTAGAGCCAGCGCAGCCTGGCGCATCACTATTCGATTGCGTTGCGCGCTTCAAAGATCAGTGAAAGACCAACTTGAGAGTCCGCCCCCTCGGTTGCACTCGCAGGGAGGCTTAGAGAGATTGAATAGACCGCCTCACTCGAATCACTGCCAACGAGATCGCCTCCGTTTCGGGAGCGCCACGCTGCGCCGATAGGGCGTGAGAATGAGTCGCGAGCTGCAAGACCGGCAAAGCTTCCTGAGTAGATTGTTTCGGTTGGGCCTCCCCCGATGGAGCGCGTGATCTGCACGGTGAGCGCGGCGCTGAGCCCACCTGGATCCGAAGGCGCGCCACTTGTATCGGCCCAGAGTGCAATCTCTGTGAACTCCGTTGGGAGCGTAACCGTTGAACTGTTCGTGACCGTAATGCTCTCTGTGAGATTCGTCCCAGGGCCGATAGCGGCAAGGTCAGCGCCGCCGAAGGTAAGGCTACTCACCCCTCCGGCACTCAGTTCTACTCGACCACTCTCAATCAGGCCCGTCACAGGCGTCGTGGCGGTAAATGCTGCGCTGGTCGTCCCTAGGGTCACGACCGCTGCAAGTACGATTGCCGAAGCAGCGCCCGCAACTCGCCAGCGTCGCAGGCTATCTCCGTTGCTGATCATTGTTCACTCCTCTTGGCGGAGTGGCAGGGGTGGCGGAGTTGCATCTTCTCGCTTGCGGCATACCGACCGCGTATGCCCGCCTTCGCGCGATCCGCTAGGATTCCGCGGATGGCTGCAACACGCACTCCCTGGCTCCATGTAATCGCAGGCTGCATGAGCAGTGGTAAGACGGCTGAGGTCGTGCGCCTCCTGAGCCGACGTGAGATCGCTGGCCAGAGCGTGCTCCTGATCACCCCGGCGCGAGACACACGCGTGGCTCCCGGTGAGGTCGTGAGCCGTACGGGAACACGCTTCCCGAGCGTCGTCGCCGCAGATGCCGAGTCGCTACGGAAGGAAGTGCTCGCGCGAGACCCCGACGCGGTCGCGATTGAGGAGGCGCAGTTCTTTGGATCCGATCTCCCCGCGATCGTCGAGGAGCTCGTCGCCGGTCCGCGCACGGTGATTGTGAGCGGGCTCGATCAGGACTTTGCTGGTCGACCGTTCGCCACCATTCCAGAGCTCCTTGCACGCGCTGACGAGGTGACGAAGCTCACCGCAATCTGCGTGAAGTGCGGTGGAGAGGCGACACGAACGCAGCGAATGCGCAATGGCCAGCCGGCGAGCGTGAGCGACGAACTGATCGTCATTGGCGGCATGGGCGGCGATGACACCTACGAGGCGCGGTGCCGCGCCTGTCACGTCGTCCTCCCCTGAGTTACATCTAGGCTGGTAGGCCGCGCCGCAGTCCTCTCTCTCCAAAAAGAATAAATCGCCTACTCCAGCGGCAGTTGCACCTCAAGCGGTGTCCAGCCATTTCCCACAAGGTCAATAGTGCCAGGCAGGTTCTGTAGTGCAAGCTCCACGACGCGTCGATCAACAAGCTCAGTGATCGGTGGCGCCAGAGAGGCAACACCAGTGGCGACCGCTTGGTTCACCGCGCGCGTCAGCTCTGCCTCATCAATCGCAAAGGCACCATTAGGCGCAGGCCAAACCGTGCCATTAAAGGCATTGATGGACCAGAGAAGCCCATCACCATAGCGGTCAGCGATTGCAGAGTCCTCCAGCACAACAGCACACGCGGCTACATCGTCGCGACACGCCGCGAGGCCATCGGCGATTGCAATGAGCGTCAGGGCCATTGCAATACGATTGTCTTCACTCTCTAGTGCTGAGCGTAACGCCCAAATACCAATTCCAGGTGCTTGTGATAATGCGTCGCCGTCAAGACCAGCAATCACGCGAGTTCCTTCCGGGCCCACCGGGAGGCCGCTCTCAAGATCGTAAAACTCCTGGAGACGTGCGGCTCCGTCATACGTGTTTACCGCAGCGGCTGCAAAAGTCTGATCAAACAGGCCGTAGAGATCAAACGGCGCAGACGGGTCCTCCGCTAAGGAAATTTCAAGCGCGCTACGATCAATGCCTAACTCGTCGAACTGGGCGAGAAGCGGAGCCTCGTCGCCCGGACGTCCCTGAAGCAGGATCGACCCGCTCGCTACGGCCTCGAGGGTCTCAGGACCTTTCGGAAGCGTGGCCAACTGCATCCCCGCATATCGTTGGAGCCCGGCAATCATGACCAGATCGTTCCCAGCTTCGCGCGCGACGAGGGCGGCCGCCGGCGTAGCAAAGAAGATGTCTGTCTGCCCGTCACGTTCGCGTACCGCGAAGGCATCTTCCCCGGCGAACGGCAGAACGATCTCTATTTGAACCCCAGCGCCAGCAATTGATTCAAAACCCGCCGCTTTCGTGATCGCCGATGCAAGGGCATCTGGTGCCCCTGGGAGGTGAATTGCTACGGCGATATCTCGAGATGGAACGAGATCACCCGCGATGGAGCTGGCGCTGGGTTCGGCGTCGCCCCCAACCGGAGGTCGACACGCCGCGACCAGGATGAGTGAAAGGGCGACACGTGCCGCCACGTTGAATCTGATCACCCGAATCGACCTGCGACGTAGCTTTCAGTGAGCGACTCTCTTGGAGAGGTAAAGATCGTAGTGGTTGGACCAGTTTCAACCAGATACCCAGCCCGGTTCTCGTCCATTGAGAAGAACGCAGTAGAGTCCGAAACTCTTGACGCTTGCTGCATGTTATGGGTGACGATCACGATCGTGTACTCAGCCGCGAGCTCCCGAATGAGGTCTTCAATCTTTAGCGTTGCCACAGGATCAAGTGCCGAACACGGCTCATCCATCAGAAGCACGCGTGGCTGCACAGCAACGGCACGAGCAATGCAGAGCCGCTGCTGCTGCCCTCCTGAGAGTGAGGTGCCAGGTTGCTTGAGCTTCTCCTTCACTTCGTCCCAAAGTGCAGCTCGGCGGAGTGATGCCTCAACGACTCCATCAAGCTCAGACTTCGGCGTTCTCCCGAGGAGACGAAGGCCGGCCGCAACGTTTTCATAAATGGACATCGTGGGAAACGGATTCGGCTTCTGGAACACCATACCGATTACGCGACGGACTCGGACGGCGTCCACCGCGCTGTCGTAAAGATCAATCCCATCGAGCGTGATTGAGCCCTTCACTTTGGCGCCTGGGAGCGTCTCGTGCATGCGGTTGATCGTTCGAAGGAGTGTGGACTTGCCGCAACCTGATGGCCCAATGAGAGCCGTCACCGCGCGGGGCTGTACCTCGAGCGAGACGCTGTTTACGGCACGGAAGCTACCATAGAAGGCTTCGACACTTGTCAGGCTTAAAGCGCCGCTTACTGTACCCTCAGCGTCGTGCGATGTCGCACCGTCTTCGCCGACTCTTTTGACTGAGGACTGGCTGCGGCTCTGTTTCTTGCTTGACACGCCCAACATGTTCTCACTCCCCTCTGACTCTGTCATCTCACGCCACCCGACTATCAATGGTGCGCCAACGCACGATCACATTGAGTGTCAGTGCGATCACCATCAGGACAAGCGCGGTCGCCCAGGCCTGCCCAATCGTCCGATCGTCCGCCGCTTCGGCATACCGGAAAATCACAAGCGGCATTGCATTCATAGTTGTGCCAAAGTCGAGAAAGTTTGACGCGTTTGTCCCCTTCGCCGTCATGATTAGCGGAGCCGTCTCTCCAAGTGCTCGACTCGCCGCGAGCACAAGGCCGGTCAACACACCCGGAAGCGCTGTGCGCAGAGTGACAAGCAGGGTGGTGCGCCATACTGGAATTCCGAGCGCGAGTGACGCTTCACGGATTGACGGTGGAACCAGGCGCATCACTTCTTGAGTGGTGCGCATCACGATCGGCAAGGTGAGTACACCGAGGGCAAGAGAACCTGCCCATCCCGAGAAGCCGAGGATAGGTACAAGAAGGAGGAATGCGAAGAGGCCAGCCACTATGCTTGGAATTCCAAGTAAGATGTCAATCACCATTTCTCCAGCCGATGCCACGCGCGCCGAGGCAAATTCGCTCAGGTAGACGCCACCTGCTATGCCGATCGGTCCCGTGATCAAGAGGGCGAGTGCGGACATTTGCAAAGACCCAACGATCGCATTCAAGATTCCAGGTTCCGCATCCAGTGGATTATTGAAAAAAAACGACGGATTAAGCCACGGAAGCGCTCGTATGGTGACGAACGCGACGAGAGCAAAAAGTGGAATCACTGCAAGCATTGCGGCAGATGCGACCACGCGACGCATAATCCAGTCCGTGCGCGCTCGCCGCAGATCACGAGCCCCAGGCTCAAGAAGTGCTTCACGCACTGTCACCTCATGTCGGCTCATGAGACTGCCTTGATTACAGTGAATCGACGCAATGAAATGCGCACTATCAAACTGATCGCAAAAGAGAGGAGAAAGAGCGCCAAGCCAAGCGCTACTAGCGCCGAGAGCTGTACCTCGGAAATGACCTCACCGATGTTGCTCGCCACCTTGGAGGCGACGGTATTTCCAGGTAGGAATAAACTTGTGGGTATACCTTCTGCGTTGCCGATCACCATCGTCACTGCAACTGTTTCGCCGATCGCCCGACCAAGGGCAAGGAGCACCGCACCGATGAGGCCAATCCTTGCAGTTGGCACCACTACGTCTCGAATCGCCTCCCATTTTGTAGCTCCCATGCCGATATAGCCCTCTCGCAGCGAGATGGGAACGGATCGCAGAAATTCGCGGCTCACCGCCACAATCATTGGCAAGATCATGATCGCTAGAACGAAGCCTGCCCGAAACACGCTATCCGCCGCAGGTGAGCCAGGATCTTCAGCGAGCCAGGGAATCACCTTTCCGATCGTTGAGGCAATCCACCATTCGATCGAGTCACGTAGCCGGATGGAGAGATCCCCAAGCGCCCACAACCCGAAAACGACCGAAGGAATTGCCGCTATGAGTTCCACGAGGAACGTCAGTGGAATTGCGACACGTTTAGGCGCAAATTCTACGAGATAGATAGCGCCGAGAATGCCAATCGGCGCCGCAAACAGAACGGCGATCAGACTCGTTGCGGCTGTGCCAAAAAGCGCAGCAGCTGCACCGTACACCTCAAGGGTGCTGCCGTCGGCCTGCTCAATGCCAGTAATCCATGCGGTGGTGCTGAGGAAGCTAAAAGGGCTCTGAATCGCCCAGAGCGGAAGCGTGTTTGCAACCAAATACCCGGTGATCACGAGAAGCAGAATTCCACCCGCAGCTGCTGCCCCACCGATCAAGCGTCGGAAAAGCGAATCTGCCGACCGACTTCGCGCCTGATGTAGGTCAATCGCGGTCACTTTTAATCTCCTCTTCGTGATTGCTCAACTGAACGATACGATCCCTGTCCAGAGAATACGCTGGGGGCGGACCCCGCTGGGGGCGGACCCCACTGGCCCGCCCCCAGCGTCTGTTGGGACAGACTCAAATCACGGCCAGACGACGCTTCCGCCGTACGTGATCTTCTTCAGCTCCGCAATGGCCTTTGATCGAACTGCTACCGGGATTGGCGTGTACCCCTTGTAGAGGTACGTTGACTTCTGTCCCTCGGTGAGCGCCCAGTTCATGAAGGCAATCATCCCCTGGACTTGACCAAGTGTCGTACCGCCTGTGCCATCGTACTCATGATAGATCAGCCACCACGAGTAACCTACGATCGGGTATGAGTTGACACCAGCGGCAAAGACTGGCTGGACGAAGCTCGTGCTTGGGTTGATCGGATCTTCGCCAGTCACGGCAGCGTTCAACGCAGCGTTAATTGTTGCCGTTGTTGGCTTTAGGTACACAGTCGAGCCATTTCGCTTCGTCTTCGCTGCCAGAGCAGCTTCCTTGAGCCCATACTTTGACGCATATGAAGACTCAACGTAAGAGATCGAAAAGTTTGTTGCCTTGATGTACGGCGCG
>JBEDBF010000045.1:0-6909 GCA_041177405.1 Chloroflexota bacterium
GTGGTGAGGTCTTCGGTGGCGCGGCGGGAAAACGGCGGGCTCGTCGCATCGCCGGGGACACCAGCGATTGCGGAAGTGATCTCGGAGAGCGCGGAGGTGGAGCGCATGATCGCAGCGGAGCGTCAGAGTCAGCACAACTCGAAGAGCAGACCGGAGCACGATCAGACGCTCTTCAATGCTATAGAGGCACTTGCGGACAGTCCTGGACTCGCGGGCCAGCTCCACGAAGCGCTCAAAGGTGAGAGCTTCGTGCTTTTCAGTGCGCAGATCGGTGCGCGGCTGCGTCGCGCCGGTCTCCCCCCGGCGGAGGCGGAGCGAGTGCAGCGGGTGATGGCCGCCCTCGCGACAGTTGCAGCCTGGTGGCCTCGGGAGCGTCAACGTGTGCAATCACCAGCAGATCTCGCGGCCCTCGCTACGCCACTTCTTGCACGCCGAAAGCAAGAAGAGCTGCATGTGGCGATTGTGGATGGCCGCAACGGTCTGCTTGCACTGCACCAGGTGTACGTGGGGACGGCAACGGGGACGAGCGTTCGCATTGCAGAGTTGCTTCGACCTGTGATTGAGATGGGGGGCGTTGGATTTGCGCTTGTGCATAACCATCCGAGTGGAGACCCAGAACCTTCGGAAGAGGATGTGCGACTGACGGCTGAGGTGGTGGCGGCGGCTCGCCTCCTCGACCTTGAACTCCTCGACCATCTGGTGATCGGGCACGGCCGGTGGAGCAGCATCCGCTCCCAGCGCCCTGGAGTGTGGGGCGCGGCGGGGCTCCCCGAATAGCGCAAGGGTGGGTGCTACCATCGCGAAATGCTCAACCGCCTGTACAGCCTCTTCTCAAACGACGTCGGCATTGACCTTGGCACAGCGAACACGCTCGTCCATGTGCAAGGGAAGGGGATCGTGATCAGCGAGCCGTCCGTCGTTGCCGTTGAATCGAAGTCACGGAAGGTGCTTGCGATTGGTGCAGAGGCGAAGCGCATGCTCGGTCGGACGCCAGCCAACATCGTGGCGATCCGCCCACTTCGCGATGGAGTGATCTCTGACGCCGCCGTGACGGAGCAGATGATCAGCCACTATGTCCGCAAGGTGCACTCTGGGGGCTGGCTCGCTGCTCGACCACGCATGATCATTGGTATTCCGTCTGGTGTGACCGAAGTGGAGAAGCGCGCTGTTCGCGACGCAGCACTGAAGGCGGGCGCCCGATGGGTACGGCTTGTGGAAGAGCCGATGGCGGCAGCGATCGGAGCGGGACTCGCCGTGGCCGAGGCGTCAGGGAGCATGATCGTCGACATTGGTGGTGGAACCACAGAGGTTGCCGTCACCAGCCTTGGCGGCATCGTCACCGCGCGTAGCATCCGCATCGCAGGTGATGAGATGGACGAGAATATCGTTGCGTACGCTCGCCGCAAGTACAACATGCTGCTCGGTGAGCGAACCGCCGAAGATATCAAGATCGCAATCGGTTCCGCGCACTCTGGGGAGTGGGATGCGCAGCGCATCACGCTTCGTGGACGCGACCTCCTCACCGGCCTGCCACGTTCCGTCGAGGTTTCTGCACCGCAGATCCGCGAAGCGATCGAACCATCGCTCATTGAGATCATCAACGCGGTGCGCGACACCATCGAGGAGACTCCGCCAGAGTTGGTGGCAGACATCATGGACCAGGGGATAGTGCTCGCCGGTGGTGGTGCGCTTCTGCTCGGCATCGAGGTGCGTCTCGCCGCGGAGACCAACATGCCCGTGCGCCTTGCAGATGACCCTCTCACCTGTGTCGTCCGCGGCACCGGGATCATCCTTCAGGAAGTGGACACACTCGAGAAGCTCCTGGTGCCAGAGACCTACCAGCGACCGCTGCGATAAGCGAGCACCGTGCTCTTCCGCTCTCGGCTCCGCACAGGTACTCGAAAAGAGATCTCACTTGGCGGGCGTTCCAGCACTCTACTGATTGGCATCGCACTCATCTTGCTTATCACGTCAGGGAGCGCACCAAGTAAGGCGGTGCGCGACACACTCTCCGGACCACTCCGCTTTATCACTGAGCCACTCGCAGCAGCCGGGCGTGGCATTGCGGCGATCGGTGCGGTCGCTGCAGATGTGCAGGAGCTTCGAGAACGACTCGCCCTCACGATTGCTGAGCGCGACGAGGCGGTCGCCTCAGCATCGCGCGTGGCGAGCCTAGAGCGCGAGATCACCGAACTGCAGGCGGTACTTGACCTTCGCTCCACGATCCGCTTCTCAAGCGTTGCGGTGCAGGTAGTTGCACGTGACTTTGAGATTGGCCGTCGCGTGGTGGTCATTGACCGCGGCGCTCGCGACGGCGTCCAAATTGGAGACGTGGTCATTGGCGCAGGGAATACGCTTGCGGGACGCGTGATTGAGGTGAGTGACGCAAGCGCGCAGGTGCGCTTGATGAGCGACCCTGAGTTCTCAGTGACCGCTGAGGTTGCGAGCACCGGCGCGATTGGGTTGATCAGGGGGCGCGGCGCAAACCCACTCGCGTTTGATGACATTGATGCGCTGCGCGACGTGCCCATTGGCGCTGAGGTGACGACCTCTGGCATTGAGTTGAGCCAGACGCTGCGCTCCGCCTTTCCTCGCGGCCTCTCCATTGGTCGGGTGGTGACGCTGAGTGATCAGGCTGGCACGGTGATCAAGAGCGCTGAAGTGGAGTCAATCCTTGAGCTTGACGCGGCACGAACGCTGCTGGTGATCCTTAACTATCAGGGGGGGCTGCCGGTCCCAAGCGTTGCGCCATAGCAAGAGGGGGCGTTCTTATCGCGTCGTTGCGGTGCGTTTCTTATAAGCGGCAATCACGGACGCCGCAGGACCATCCGCGACAACACGCCCGTCGCGGAGCTCAATCGCACGCGTGCAAAGCTCCCGAGCCGACTCAAGATCATGGGTGACGTAGACGATCGCCTGCGCCTCTTTCGCCATCTCACGAATTCGCTTTCCTGACTTTGCCTTGAACGTCTCGTCTCCTGTTGATAGGACCTCATCAAGGAGGAGCACATCTGGGCTGACGGAGGTTGCGACACTGAAACCCAGGCGTGCCCGCATGCCAGAACTGTAGGTTCGAAGCTCAGCACCGGCGAAGCTGCCGATATCTGCAAACTCGAGGATTGCAGGAATCTTCTTCTTCATCTTTGGGGCGGGAATCCCGAGTAGCTCACCCACAAGCAGAATGTTCTCTTCGGCGTTGAGCTCGTCTTCAAAGCCTGCGGAGAGTTGCAGGAGCGTGGCGATCTTTCCGCGCACTTCGGCGCGGCCTTCGTCTGGCGTGATGATCCCAGCGAGCGTCTTGAGGAGGGTGCTCTTCCCCGCGCCGTTCGGTCCGATCACGGCCACTGACTCTCCAGGATCGACGCGCAAGTTGATGCCACGGAGCGCCCAGAAGTGCCCCTTTGCATCAAGTCGCTGGGAACTGATCAGGCTCCGACGGAACGAGCGCTTCTTTGTGAGGCGCAGGTCGTATCGAACGCCCATCTCCTCGAGCAGGATTGGCGGTGCATCGCTCACTAGAGCACCTTGACGAAGGAGGGCGAAGCCCTCCGGAAGACGTAAATAGAAATGAGGGTGAAGGGCAGGGAGGCGAGTGCCACGATCAGCAGGGCGCCCCAGTCAGGTGCACGCCCAAAGTAGAAGAGGTCGCGATACGAGTTGAGGATCCAGGCCATGGGGTTAAGGCTAAGAATCAGATCGGCAGGTGGATGATCTGCTGCGGCGTTGAGCATTCGATCGTAACTGAACAGCGCTGGCGACAAGTAGAAGCCGAGTCGTAAGAGGTGCTTCACCAGATTGCCGATGTCGCGGTAGAAGACATTCAGGGCACTTAGAAGAATCGCGATCGGGAAGGTCCATGCCAACTGAATTGCCATGATGACTGGGGTCAGCAGCACCCACGGAGTGAGGCGCTCTGGATAGAAGAGGTAGATGGCGGCAAGCGGGATCAAGCCGAAGATGAAACTCCCAAAGCTTGCACTGACCGCCGCAATGGGGAGGACGAGATGCGGGAATGCAATCTGTTGCATCACTTTTCCGCGCCGGCGAACAGACTCGGTTCCAGTGCTGACCGCCATCGTGAACCATCGCCACGGCAGGATTGCGGCGAAGAGGAAGAGTGGGAAGGCGGGTTCTGGTCGGTTCAAGATGACGCCAATGACCACGTAGTAGATGGCCAACTGCAGCGTTGGATCAAGGACGAGCCAGAGGTTGCCAAGCAGCGAGGCCCCATCCCCTTTGCGGAGTGTGGAGCTGGCGAGATACCAGATGAGCCTCCGCCTTCGAACAAGGGAGACGATTGACTCGCGGATCGTGCCAAGCGGGCCGCGGCGAGGTCGTCCGACCGTGAGGGGTAGGGATTGGCTGGCCATCGTTGAGGGAGGATAGCACCCGATCCATCTATACTGCGAGGAACATTAGCGGTCTGGCAGTCAATAAGGAGAGTCCAACCGATGAGGCTTTTCACGCGACTTCGCGCTCGGATTGCCGCCTGGTATGAAGCGGCAGATAAATCGCTGCTCGCGAACCTCGCGTTTCTCTCTGCCATTGTTCTCTCCGCAATTCTCTTAGTTGGTGCGGTGGGCGTGAACTGGTGGAGCAGCACTTTTGCCTCAGCGATTGAAGTTAATGGTTCCTCCATCAGCGTTGGCGAAGCGAGGGCTCGCGGAGACATTGAACTCTTCCGACTCGGCCAAGAGGGGGCGCGGATTCGCGCGCGCGTCTCCGCCGGAACGCTCTCAAGTGAACAGGGGAACGCGCTCCTCCAGGAGATAAATGAC
The DNA here is from genome assembly GCA_041177405.1 of Chloroflexota bacterium. Classification (GTDB taxonomy): domain Bacteria; phylum Chloroflexota; class Limnocylindria; order Limnocylindrales; family Limnocylindraceae; genus Limnocylindrus. The sequence continues at coordinate 4,779 of JBEDBF010000045.1, forward strand.
GCGTCGACCAATATCAGCAGCCAACTCACCTCGGACATGATCGATGTCTTGCTTGTGAACCAACTCGCCGCGGAGCGTGGTGTCACTGCAAGCCAGGAAGCCATCGATGCCGAGTGGGCGAAGGAGACGACGCTGCCAGAGCTGCGCCTCCTCCGTCGAATCACGATTGATATTGCAAACGATCCATCAAGCGGGGCCCCCAGTGACGCGACGATCGCCGCCGCAAAGGCTCGGGCGGATGATATTGCGGAGGAGCTCGCTGCGGGGGGTGACTTCGCGGCAATCGCGAAGCGTGAGTCGAGCGATTCGTATGCGCCAGAGGGCGGTCGCATTGGCTGGAGCAGCAAAGACGAAGATCCCCTGACTGATCTTGGCTACGCGGCCGCGTGGAACCTGACGGCACCCGGCCCGACAGAGGTGATCAAACGCGCCGCTGACCAGTTCGTGATCTTCTACGTTGATCAGATTCGCGCCTCTTCAACGGATGCAGACTTTGAGAAGAGCGCAAGTGAAGCGAACATTGACATGAACCTTTACAAGAAGATGTCTGCCGAACGGGCGCTGCGCACAGAACTGAGCGCAAACGTGACTGCAGAGCTTCTGGTTGAGCCAGTCCAGCAGCGCGATGTGAGCTTCGTCTCGATTGCTGCACCGCAAGACGGTGGAGTTGGCGAAGAGGTTCAGGTGCGCCACATTCTCTATAGCCCGAGCGATGATTCGCAAGGTGCGGCGTCCCTCGACCCTGAAGATCCGGCATGGGCTGCCGCGGAGGCTGAGGCGAACGCCGCCTACGCGAAGATCCAGGCAGGCACGCCGCTGGAAGAGCTGGCGAGTGAGAGTGATGACGAAGGCTCTGGCGCCGAGGGCGGTCTACTCGCCTGGGCGGTGAAGGGGACCTTCGTTCCGGAATTCGATGAAGCGGTCTGGGCTGATGGGCTCAAGCAAGGCGATCTTCTTGGTCCAATTAAGACGCAGTTTGGCTATCACGTCATCCAGTTTGAAGCGCGACGCGAAGGCATTGCGTTGCGCCTCGCGCAGCTTGCAACGGACCTTGCAGCCGCTGGCGCAGATTTTGATGCAGTTGCCTCCGAAGCGGCCAATGAGATCGACGGTCTCACCGTTGATCGTCCCGGTTTTGTGGTTCGCTACGCCATCAATCCGCAGCTCTCTGCGATGGTCTGGAAGCTCGGCGATGGCGAAGTGAGCGGCGTGGAGTCACTCGGCGATCAGCTCGCCATCATTCGAGTCAACGCGATTGAGAACAAGCCGTATACAGAAGAGCAGCGTCGTACGGTGGAGGCGAGCGGGTTCGACATTTGGCTTGACGGCTTCCGCAGCACGGCCAAAATCACCATTGACGGTGCGGTGGTCCAGGAGGCAGGGGAGTCGCCAGCGCCGTGACGGCGCTGAGCGGCGGTGGCTCACTCGACGAACTTCTTGCGGCGGCACGAGCGTCAGCACCACACATAGATCTTGATGGTGGCGTGGCGATCGTTCCTTTGAACGCGCTTGCGGGTGCCGCCACCGATCTTCGACTCCCGCTCATCGTGACGCGCGGCGGCGCGGAGTCAGCGCCGCTCCCCGGCCGATCCAGTGCAGGCGTCCCCCTGCTGATCAGGCTGTATGGTGCCGATTACCGAGTGACTCTGCTGCCGAGTGGCGAAGAGCGCACGTTGAGCGCGCTACAAGGCGATCCTCCTCCGCGTTGGAGCGGGCTGCTCGTGCCCCCGCTCGCGCCGCTTGCCGCACTCGCGTCGCCGTGGGCGATGCCTTGGATCAGCGCGCGCCTGCGAGCACTAGACGGCTGCCCGTGGGATCGCGAGCAGACGCATCTGACGCTCGCGAAGCACCTTATTGAAGAGGCGTGGGAGCTACATGACGCGATTGAGGCACAAGCGGCGAGTCCTGGTGCCAAAACAGATGCGGCGATGGCGGAAGAGTTGGGCGACGTGCTACTTCAAGTGATCCTCCATACGCAGCTCGCGGCAGAGCGTGGCGCGTTCGACCTTACCGATGTGCATGAGCGCCTGGCGCAGAAGATCATCCGACGTCATCCGCATGTGTTTGGTGATGGGAGTGCAGAGACGAGTCGTGAGGTGCAGCGCACCTGGGAGGCGGTGAAGGCGCAAGA
>JBEDBF010000046.1:0-12976 GCA_041177405.1 Chloroflexota bacterium
GGCTCGCCATGGCGGGACTCAGAGCTCTTCGCCGAGCGCGTAGCGCGCGAAGCGGCGAACCCTGATGTTCTCGCCGATCGTTGCGATCGCGTTGGTGATCAGCTGTGCAACCGTCTCTTCGCCATCGCGGAACGGCTGATCGAGGAGGCATACCTCTTCAAACCACTTGCGCATTTGACCGTCAACGATTTGGGCACGAACTGCCTCGGGCTTCTTGGCGAGCGCCTCGTCAGCTTCAAGTTCTGCTCGCTTCGCGGCGAGAGCGCTTGGAGGAATTTGCTCCTTGCTGACGTAGAGTGGATTGAGCCCTGCGATCTGCATGCCGATATCCTTCACAAGTTTTTGGAATTGCTCGTTCCGTGCAACGAAATCTGTTTCGCAATTCACTTCGAGCAAGACGCCAACCCGCCCACCTGTGTGGATGTAGGAGGAGACGAGCCCTTCACGCGCATCACGTCCCGCCTTCTTCGCCGCGGCGGCGAGTCCAGCCTCACGTAGCGTTGCGACCGCTTTCTCAACGTCTCCGCCTGCCTCTTCGAGGGCGCGCTTGCAGTCCATGAAGCCGGCGCCCGTTCGCTCGCGAAGATCCTTTACCGCCTCAGCACTAATTGCCATGTCGCACTCCTCTCCTTCGCTCTGCGTTACGCGCTCGGTGCGCTCTCGTCACGTGGTGACGCAGGAGATGGCTCCTCATCGGGTGAGAAGCTCAGCGTTCCTGTCGCGCTCAGGGCTGCCATCAGATCGTCCTGCACTTCAGATGCTGCCTGGCTCTCTGGTGACGCCGCAGCCGCGGCTGCAGCTTCCTGCGCCTCGATTTCTGGGAGTCGTGCTGCACGCTCAGCCGCACCTTCAATCACCGCATCGGCGACCGCCTTGCAGATCAACTTGATGCACTTGATTGCGTCGTCATTCACCGGTATTGGGTACTGCAACTGGTCTGGGTCAACATTCGTATCGGCGGTGCCGACAACGGGGATGCCGAGCTTGTTCGCTTCAACGGCAGCGAGGGTTTCGCGGCTCGGGTCGATCACGAAGACCATGCCAGGGGCACGGCGCATTCGGCGCATGCCACCGAGTACTCCGCGCAGCTTCTCGAGCTTGTCGCGAAGCTTTGCCGCCTCCTTCTTCGACATCATCTCGAATTCGCCCGCCTGTTCGCGCGCTTCCAGTTGTTCAAGCAGCGTCAGACGCTTGCGAATGGTCGTGAAGTTGGTGAGCATGCCGCCGAGCCAGCGCTTGATGACATACGGCTGACCGGCGCGTGTTGCCTCCTCGAGAATTGGGGCCTGCGCCTGCTTCTTTGTTCCCACGAAGAGGATCGTCTCGCCGTTTGCGGCTGCCTCACGAACCGCTACGAGGGCGGCCTCAAGGTGTTTCGCACTCTTGGCGAGGTCGAGGATGTGGATCCCGTTCCGCTGGGCATAAATGAATGGCGCCATCTTTGGATTCCAACGCCGGGTCTGATGCCCAAAGTGGGCGCCGACCTCCAGAAGTTCGCGCATCGTGACTGCAGCCATAGCTCTCCTCAACACGGTTATGCCACCGCGGGACGCCTTCGCGACCCCAAGGGGCCACCGTTGCGAGGCGACTTGCTCCGCGTGCGTATTCCCTGACCTAGGCCAAGGGCCCCCGAATCGGGTGCCGCGCGATCTTACCACCCTCACCCCACCTCGTCCCTGGCTCGGCGACCCCCCGCACGAGGCGGAGGCGGCGAGCACCAGGCGGCCCCACGACAATCAGAAGGTCGACTCTCTGAAGTTCGTTTATGGCCTCCCGTTGTCGGCGTAGCGCGGCGCGCTTCTTCGACCCGAGAATCTCCGTTGGAGTAGCTTCGCCGATGCTGCGCCGCGCGCGCACCTCGACTGACACGAGTCGACCCGCGTCATCGCGCGCCAAGATATCGATTTCGAGTCCTCCGACACGCAGATTGCGTGCAAGGATCTCCCAGCCTGCATTCGCGAGCGCATCGACGGCCTCTCGCTCAGCCGCCGCACCGATAGCCGCAGGATCACGTTTCACTGGAAGAGGGTGTACCGGCGTGCGTATCGGCACCGTATCGCTAGGAAACTCCCCCTCCCTCGCGGGCGATCTGTTCGGCAACTGGTGCGTAGGTACGCCGATGATGTGGAGTCACACCGAGCTGACTGAGTGCGGCGAGATGGGTTGGAGCTGGGTAGCCGGCATTGGAGTCCCATCCATACCCTGGGTACCGCTTGTGGAGCTGTCTCATCAATCGATCGCGAAGCACCTTTGCCACAATGGACGCGCAGGCGATTGAGTAGACGCTCGTATCGCCTCTGACAATTGTTTCATGCGCACCGATCAGCGCATTAAGTTCACGCGCTGGCGCGCCGTCTACGAGTGAAAAGTCAATGCGCCGTCCGTAGCGCTGTTCAAGGGCACGCACAGCTCGGAGCATCGCGATATGTGATGCGGCCCGCGGATTCAGACGCTCCACCTCTCGTGCAGAGGCTGCCCCAATGCCATATGCGACTGCCGATTCCCGAATGATGGGATCGAGCTGCTCGCGCTGCTTTCGTGAGAGTGTTTTCGAGTCGCGAACGCCATCAATCAGGTCGCCATCAGGCATCAAGATTGCGCACGCGACGACAGGACCAGCGAGTGGTGCGAGCCCAACCTCGTCGATACCGATCACGGCGCGGTTCGGAGAGCCGTGGCTTCTCTCTCGGTCGCGTGTGGTGGGTCCGCGGCCACGCTTTGGCCGGGATGAGGTCACGCCTTCGCCTGCTCCGAATCGTCTGCCGCGGCTTCCGCGGGCGCTGCTTCTGGAGCTGCTCCCTCAACGGGTGCTGCTTCTGAACTTGGTGTGGACTCTGGTGCCGCAACTGGCTCAGCCTCTGGAGTCGCCTCCTGGGCGATCGGCGCAACGGTTTCAGATTCTCGTGTTTCAGCAACCGCGACTGGCGCTTCGGGCGTGGCCGCATCAACAACGGGCTCAACATAGACAGGGTTGAGGATCTCTCCGATCTCGGCACGCTTCTCACGCAGGGACGACTGCTTGCCGACACGGTCTCGGAGGAAGTAGAGCTGCGCCCGATGCGATACACCGTGGCGGACAATCTCGATCTTCTCAATTCGTGGACTGTGCACCTTGAAGGTTCGCTCAACACCAACTCCAGAGGCGATTCGACGAACGGTGATGGTGAGACCGAGTCCGCCGCCGCGAAGGCGCATGACCGTCCCCTCAAATACCTGGATGCGCTCGCGATTCCCCTCGACAACCTTCGCCGACACCTTCACGGTATCGCCGGTCTTGATCGGAGGCAGATCACGCTTCATCTGCTCGTTCGTCATCGTTCGAATCAGGTCCATGGGTACTCCGTGCTGGCTCAGCAGGATCCTGCTGGTGCGGAGCGGGAGAATAGCACAGGGGGGCGTACCCCCTGCTACTTCCCCTTGGCGGGGGGCCGATGCGCCCCCTGGAGGAGGTCGGGGCGGCGGGCAGCCGTTCTCAGTTGTGCCTGCTCCGCCCTCCACGCTGCGACGGCGGCGTGATTCCCCGAGAGGAGGATTTCGGGTACCGCTCTCCCGCGGAATTCAGCAGGGCGGGTGTACTGCGGATATTCGAGCATGTTCGCGGAGAACGACTCTTCGCTCAACGATGCGGCATCGATCGCCCCAGGGATGAGGCGGAGGAGCGCATCACAGAGGACGATTGCGGCGGGCTCGCCGCCCGACAGTACGAAGTCGCCAATGCTCAACTCGAGGTCGACGTAGTCTCGCACGCGGTGGTCCACCCCTTCGTATCGACCACAGAGGATGATCAGGTGTCCAGCACCCGAAAGTGTGCGCACTCGCGACTGCTGGAGCCTCTCTCCCCCCGCGTCCAAGAGGATCACCGTGCTTCCCTCAGTGCGCAGCGCTTCGATCGCGCCGACGAGCGGTTCGGGCCGCATCAGCATCCCAGCACCACCACCGTACGGTTCGTCATCAACGGCGCGATGCTTCCCTATCCCCCATTCGCGCAGATCGTGGACGTTGAAGGCGGCGAGGCCACGTTCTATGGCACGAGCGGGGATGCTAGCCGCCAGCGCGGCGCGAACCGTTTCAGGGAACAGCGACACGACGTCAATACGCAGGCTGGGCGTCTCCGTGCTCATGGAGTTCGCACCGAGCTCGCAGGACGAGTCGGCTTTGCACGTTTCGGTGGACGTGGGACCAGATCGGAGCCCGTGAGGTCGGCAACGATCACGCCTTCGCGCGGCTTGAATGTGACGATGATGGACGCGACGGCCGGAAGGTCAAGCTCACCACCGTCAGGAGTTCGCAAGACGTATACCTCAGCCCCACCAGCCCGATAACAGTCGATCACCGTTCCGATCACGCCACCAGCGGTGTCTGTCACCTGTACTCCAATGACGTCATCCCAATACACTCGGCCAGGCTCTCCGGTGTCTGCTGCGAGCGGGAGAGAGAGATAGCTGCCAACAAGAATCTGTGCAGTTCCACGATCTGGGATCTCGGCAAATCGTGCAAACGCGCCGGGAGAGGCGGGGCTCCACTCTGTGAGCGTAAGCTCGCGATCGCTCCCTTCAACGTGCAGCGTCTTTCCGAGGACAAAGCGGTCCTCTGGGTAATCAGAAAGAATCTCAAGTCGAAGTGTACCGTCAAGCCCGCGAGTGCCACGAACCTGCGCAACACGCAGTTCGCGGAGGGCGTCAGCCGATTTCGAGGACGTAGTTCTCTCCAGTTCGATTGGAGATTACCTTCAGCAAACTTCGCATCGCCTTGGCTATGCTGCCGTTACGACCAATGACGCGTCCCATGTCTTCTTCATCAACAATGAGGCGGAGAACAACCGCGTCGCCATCCTCTTCAACCTCAACGCTGACACCATCAGGATTATCGGCAAGCGACTTCGCCACATATGCGACAAGATCTGCTGCTGGCATTTACGCCTCCTCTGCTCGTGTTTCGGCTGGAGCTTCGGCGTCCAGTGTTGGGGACGCATCGGCGACTGCATCGGCAGCCTCCTCGGTCGCTACCTCTGCCGCCGCTTCCGCAGCAAGTTCCGCTGGGGCCTCTGGTGCCGCTTCAACCACAACGGTTGGCTCTTCAACGACTGGTCGCGTTCCTGGAGCGGTGTAGCCCTTCTCAGCGGCCTTCGGACCGGTCTTACCGCCCGCGGATGCACCGCCAGCGCGTGCCTTTGCAATCAGCTTGCCAACCACTTCAGACGGCTGTGCCCCCTTTGCGATCCAAGCGTCCACCTTTGGTAGATCCAGGACGAGCGTCATTGGCTCAGTGCGGGGGTTGTAGTGCCCGAGGGTTTCAAGCGAGCGCCCGTCGCGCGCGCGGCGCCGATCGGTCGCAACCACTCGATACGATGGCTGTCCTGTAGCTCCGACCCGTGTCAACCTGATTCGAACGCTCATCCGTACATCTTCCTCCGTGGGCCTGGCGGTCGCCAGGCGAGTAACCCCGAAGCGGTGGGGTGTGTGTCTGGGGATAGTAGCCGCTCAAGGTGACCTGCGCATCGGGTGCGCCAGCCCTACCGCCGTCCCCCCTTGCGACGAGCCTTCTTTGCCTTCCGGTCCTCCTTCGGACGGATGTAGCCGCCCGCGTGCTTCCCCGGGAGGCCCTGGCCCCCGCCCGAGAGTCGTGCGGGGTCTATGCCGCCCGTGCGTCGAATCAGGAGCCGCATCTCTTCGAGACGCTTGACGAGTCGGTTCACCTCTTCGATCGCTCGACCCGCGCCCGCAGCGATGCGCCGCCTTCGTGGAATTGAGAGCAGCGCTGGGTTCTCTCGCTCACTCGGGGTCATGGAAAGGATGATCGCCTCAGCGCGCTTCAATTCACCCGCGGCCACCGCCTCTTCCGCTTGGGCAGCCATCCCGCCCATACCTGGAATCATCTTCACGATCTGACCGATGGGGCCCATTGACGACATTTGCCTCAACTGATCAAGCAGATCGGAGAAGGTCATCTCTCCCTTCCCGGAGCTCGGTCTCCCAGTAGCCGCGACAGGCGCACTCGGATCTCCACCCGCTTCGCGCACGATCTCTGCGAGCGTCGCGAGATCACCCATCTCAAGGATGCGACCCGCGATGCGATCTGGATGGAAACGCTCAAGGGCCTCTGGACGCTCACCGGTACCGAGAAAGAGCACAGGAATGCCAGCTCCACCTGCAATGGAGAGTGCGGCCCCACCTCGTGCATCGCCGTCAAGTTTCGCCAAGATGAGTCCGGTTGGATCTGAAGCGGACTTGAAACCCTCTGCAACGCGAAGCGCCTGTTGCCCCGTTGCAGCATCAAGCACAAGGATGCGCTCACGTGGATTCACCGCCTCACGCAGATCTGAAAGTTCGCGCATCAGTTCCTCGTCGAGTGTGGTTCGGCCAGATGAGTCAATGATCAGAAGGTCGCGCCCAAGTCTCTTCGCAGACTCCAACGCGCGTCGTCCAATCTCCGCAACTGGGGTTCCGATCGGCTCTCGATGAACGGGCACACCAACCGCCGCCCCGAGCAGCGCCAACTGCTCGGCAGCCGCCGGCCTCCGCGGGTCTGCGGCGACAAGGAGCGGACGGCGACCCTCTCGAAGCAGTCGTAGCGCGAGTTTTGCTGCGGTCGTTGTCTTCCCGGCGCCTTGGAGGCCGAGCAGGAGGATGCTTGCGGTTCGCTCGCGGAGATCGAGCGCTCGTCCCGAACCGCCAAGCGCCTCTGTGAGCGCGGCGTGCACAATGCCGATCAGTCGGTCTCCACTCCCGAGTCCACCAACAATCTTCTCGTCATGCGCACGCGTGCGCATCGATCCGACAAGAGCATCGGCGACGGAGAGAGCCACATCGGCATCAATAAGCGCGGTTCGAATCTCGGCGAGGCCAGCCTNCGGCGAGGCCAGACTCAAGGTCTGCCTCACTGATGCGACCTCGACCGCCGAGCCGCTGGAGTGAGGCGCGGAGTCGGCTTCCGAGCGCATCGAACATGCCAGAAGTGTACGCTCCAGAAATGAAGACGAGGGGCAGTGTCGCCGTGTTACGCCAAAGGGATCTCCCCGCAGTTCGACGTGATGTCCGTATCTTGATGGCGGCGCAGTCTGCCTCCACGTTCGGTTCATTCATTACACGTGCGGCCCTCCCCCTCCTCGCCATCATCGGTCTGGAAATCTCCCCGGGGGAGGCCGCCTTTATCGCCGGGGTCGACCTCATCGCGGCGGCAATCGCGAGCCAGATCGCTGGAGTCTGGATCGATCGCCTCCCACGTCGCCCCGTCATGATTACCGCCGATCTTCTACGCGCGCTGCTCCTTGCCAGCATCCCTCTCGCCGCGTTCGTCACTGGTCAGGTGTCGCTCCCTCACCTCATCCTCGTAAGTGCCGCGAGCGGAGCCTGCAGTTCCGCCTTCGACATTGCCGAGCGGAGCTATCTCGCGGGACTTGTTCCGACCCCAGATCTGCGCTCCGTCCTCGGCAGAGTGCTCGGCATCCGTGGCGCGGCGGAATTCTTCGGTTTCGGTGCTGCAGGTCTCCTTGTCGGCAGCATTGGTGGGCCTGCCGCAATCGGTGTGGATGCGCTCACCTATGTTGCCTCTGCGCTTCTCCTCACCGCCCTCCGCGTCCGCGAACCACGCCTTCCGAAAGCGACGGCGCGTCGAGGTTTTCTCGCGGAGGCAGAGGAGGGCTTGCGACGAACGTGGGCAATTCCGATCATGAGACCGCTGATCGCATCCAGCGCGGCAATCGGAATCTATTTCGGCCTCTTCCGTTCCGCGTACATGATCTACGTCGTTCGAACCCTTGGACTCAGCCCGGAGGTGATCGGCTTCATCATCGCAAGCGGAGGTATCGCATCATTTGTTGGTGGAATCCTCACGGAACGTGTCTCGCTCGCGCTTGGCACCGGCCGCGCAATCAGCGCAAGCCTCGTGATTGTTGGGATCGGCCTTGCGCTCGTCCCACTCGCACCTGGCGCGTCACTCGCTGGGATCGCACTCCTAGTCGCCCATCAGTTCCTCAGTGATGGCTTTGAAACCGTTTGGGAGGCGAACCAGGGGGCGATTCGTGGACGGGTGCTCCCTGACGCACTTCAAGGGCGGGCGAACGCAGCATTTGAAGGGGTAAGCATCATCGGCAGGCTGATCGGCATCGTCGCCGGCGGAGCCATCGGCGGAACCGTCGCGGGAAGCGGCACCGCACTCTTCTGTGGTGCCGCCGCCTCCATCGCTGCGGGCGTTGTAATTGGATTCACTCGCCTCGGTCGCGTACAGCGGATCAGCGAACTGCCGCGTGCCCTACGCGGCGTCGCCTAGGAGTCCCTCCACAAACGCTTCCGCATCGAACGGGAGGAGGTCGCGTCCTCGCTCCCCTACGCCCACCCAGCGAATAGGAAGTCCAAGCTCGCGGCGGACGGCGAGCGCAACGCCACCACGCGCCCCTGCATCAAGTTTGGTGAGAATCACACCATCAACGCCCGCTGCGCGATTGAATCCACTCGCCTGCGCAAGCCCATTCTGTCCGGCGGTGGCGTCAATGACGAGAAGTACCTCAACTTCTGCAATGGGAGCGAGTCTCTCGATAACCCGACGCATCTTGGTGAGCTCATCCATCAGGCCGCTCTTGGTCTGCATGCGACCCGCCGTGTCAATGATTACAGGGCTGAACCCTTTCGCACTCGCCTGCGTCAACGCATCGTGAATCGCAGCTGATGGGTCGCCCCCCGTCCTGCCCTCAACAATCGGCACACCCTCTCGACTCGCAAGGAGTCGCAACTGATCAATTGCGGCAGCACGAAACGTATCCGCTGCAACGAGTAGCGGCTGCATGGAAGCGGCCTTGGCACGCGCTGCGAGCTTCGCTGCAGAGGTTGTCTTCCCTGCGCCGTTCACACCGACGAGAAGGACCACATGCTGGGTGGCGGTTGCGCTAGACGCCGAACTAAGTGACGCGTCAAGCATCACCTTAAGAAGCGCCGAGCGCAGTCGCTCCCGCCCCGTCCCTCCTTGAACCTGGCGCGCCGCGCTGATCAGTGCGCCAGCGGTCGCGCTCCCCGCATCGCTCGCAAGGAGCGCGCTCTCGAGCGCACTCCAGTCTGGTTCAGGTGCGAGTGATCTGCGTAAGGCCTGGATGATCCCACCACCAGAGGGAGCGGCTGCGGCGCTAATGCTCGCCTTCTCGTCGCTGGTGCTCTTTCGCCAGAAGGCGAGCTTCAACGTGCCGCCTCGCGCTCCGCCCGTGCCGCATCTGCGATCCGCTTCGCCTCATCAAGGCGCAGGCCGAAGACACGACTCGTGGCGTCCTCCCCAGCAGTCACGCCCCAGAGGCTATCCGCGACCTCCACCGTGCCGCGGTTGTGTGTGATCACCACAACCTGCGTGCGCTCGCTGAGCTCACGGATCGCATCGCCGAACCGAGTCACGTTCGCCTCGTCGAGCGCGGCATCGACTTCGTCAAGGACGACAAAGGGGAGCGGACGCACGGCAAGCATTCCGAGCAGCAGTGCCACTCCAGTAAGTGCTCGCTCACCACCTGAGAGGAGCGAGAGCTGCTGTCGTCGCTTGAGTGGTGGCCGAGCATCAATTTCAACACCAGGTCGCCGCACTCCCTCTTCCGCCGTAAGTCGCAGTTGCGCATCTCCGCCTCCGAAGAGAAGTTGGAAGTTTGCGGCAAAGGTGGATTGCAGCGCGGTGAACTGCTCGTTGAAGGTGCTCTCAACAAGCGAATCAAGTTCAGCCATGAGTGCAGAGGCCTTGGCGATAGCACCGTCAAGGTCGACTGTTTGCGCTTCAAGACTCTCTAGGCGCTCGCGCAACTCCCGATGTTCAATGGCGACGCTCGCCCCTGCAGCATCGAGCGGTCCGATTTTGCGGCGTAGTCTCTCTAGCGTGCGAATCTGCTCTGGGTCTGCAGGCTCGATCGGCGAGGTGGAGCGCAACGCAGACTGGCCCCAATGCTCGAGGAGTGCTGCCGCCTGTGCCCTGGCACGCGCATCCTGAGCCGATCCATCTTCCGCGGTCGCTTCGACAGCTTCGCCCTCAGCTCTCACGTCGAAGGTTGAGACACGCAACTCATCTGGGAGGCCGCTTGCAATCCGAGGATCCGCTGCGAGACGTCGTCCAAATGCAGCAAGATCGCCCGCAAGCTCTTCCATCAGGCGCTCGTATTCAAAATCAAGGCCCTGTGCATCGCGTTCTAGTGGGCGGAGCGCCTCATCAAGCAGAGTCTCGCGCTGTCGCAGCGAGCGCTTTCTCTCATCATCAGCGGCACTCTCGCGCTCGATTGCCTCTTGCTGCCCAGCAAGGCGCTGCACCAGCGCCTCGCGCTCAGTCACTGCCAACTGGGCGGCATCGGAGCGCCCCACAAGCTCCACGCGCTCTCCCTGGAGCGCAGCGCTCCGAGCTTCAAGTGCACCGCGCTCCTGCGCTGCTCGTGCAATGCGGGCTGACGCTGCTGCAATCCTCGCATCTCCGCGAGCGCGTGTGAGCTCCCATTCACGAAGCGACTGTCGATCAGCCTCGACCGCGGCGGCCAGGGTCCCCCGGCGGGCAGTCAACTCTCGGATGCGCTCTTGCCACTCCTCAGCGGCGCTGCCAGAACCAATCGTCGAGTTCGCGCTTGCCTGAAGCTCATCCCGACGAGCAGAGAGGTCCAAGAGCGTCTGCTCCAACCACTTCAATCGCGCTTCCCGGTCGACGGAGGTTCGCGTTGCGGCGATCTGTTCCCGCTCGCTTTCGGATCGCAGATCGGTCGCGCTTCGCAACGCGCTTCGCGCGGCAAGGTCTGCAGAACGTCGGCTGGACGCCAGCGCGCTGGCCGCCGCGAGCGCAGCCTCCTCCTCTGCCGCTTCACTGCGAAGCGTGGCTGCAGCGGCGCGCCGTCGCTCAATCTCTCGGCCGAGCTGCGAAATCTCCGCGTCGAGGAGTGCATCCTCCGGCTCGGTCTCACGCGTCACAACGCCTCCTGCGCGGATCACCGCTCCGCCTCGTGTAACGATCAGTCCGCCAACGGGCAGTTCGGCGAGCGCGTCAAGCGCAACAGCCACCGACGGCGCCACAGCAACACCGCTCAGGATCCGAGCCAACACGCCGTCGGGATCGCTGATCACCTCAGCACTAAGCTTCGGCAGCGACGGGTGATCAGCGGCAAGGCTACCCGCCGCCCCCTCAATCAAGAGGGCTCCTTGCTCGTCATCGAGGAGTGAGGCCCCACTTCTGTTCACAATGAAACCGCGAGCGAGGGCGCCGAGCGCGGCCAAGACGGCGCTACGTCCCTCCTCTCGAATCTCAACTCCCGCCAAAAGGCTCCTGCCGCCAATCGCTCGCGCGGCGCGTGCAAGTGCACGCTCTTGGAGGGCGCTACGACGCCCCTCGAGCGCGTTCAGTCGGCCCTCAATCGTGGCGCACTCAGCTTCAGCGGCGCGCGCAGCGCGCTCGCGGTCACCGACCACCGCTCGCAGTTTCGCCTCTTCAGCTTCAGCGGCGCGTGCCTCTTCAGCAGCGCGCGTCGCCCGCTCGGTCGCTTCGTGATAGCTCGCGAGCGCGTTATCGCGCCGCGCCGTCGCTGCAACGAGTTCCTGGGCAGCGCCATCATCGTGAAGCGCATCGAGCTCAGCTTGAGCGCGCGCGATCCGCGCCTCAGTCTCTGCCACCTCAGAAGATCTCGCCCGCTCGGCGCGCGCGATCGACTCTCCACCGCTGACTCCACGTTGATCACCCTGTAGTGCGCGAAGTTCTCGACGCGCGCTGGCGAGATCCGCATCGAGGAGCTCAAGGGCTGCTGCGGCCTCCGCATCCGCCGCTGGGGCCGCTGTCGCGCGAATCTGTTCAACGGCACGCACCTCACGCTCCGCCTCCTCTACCTCGGCGTTCAGGCGATCGGTGTCACGGATGATTGCCGCCGCCTCAGCATCAGAACGAGCACGATTGCGTTCAGCGGCCTCACGGGCGGCTCGAGCCGCCTCGAGTTCCAGTCGTGCAGCTTCGAGTGCCGTGCGCGCCTCTGCGAGTCGCACGCGACGTGCACTGGCTTCGCTATCAGCCGAGCGGAGTGCCTCACGAACGCTCCCGAGCTCGCTCCTGACTTCCAGCAGGCGGCTCGCCGTGGCTCCGCGTCGCGACGCAAACCAGCTGGCGCGAGTTGCACCAAGTGTCGCGATGCGATCAACCGCCTCGGCAAGAAGTTCATCCCGTCCAGCCTCTTGGCGTGCGAGTGAGGCTAGACGGCGCTCTTGTGGCCGCAGCGCGGCGAGGATCTCTTCGACTCGGGCGCGGTTTTCGGTTGCCTCCTTCATCTCGCCTTCAGCGCGTGCACGCCGCCGCTCATGACGAGCGGTTCCAGCAAACTCTTCGACGAGTGCTCGGCGCTCCTCCGCACGGAGGCTGAGCGCCTGATCCACGGCGCCCTGCCCAATGAAGAGAAGGCCGTTCTCTGCAAGGCCCGCGCCATCGAGCAGCTCATTGAGATCACGAAGGCGGATGCGCTCTCGATTCAGCAGGTACTCCTGCCCGCCACCTCGGTCCGCGCGACGCGCAATTTCAATCTCCGTGAAAGGGAGATCGAAGAGACCATCGTCGTTGGAGATGCTGAGCGAGACCTCTGCAAGCCCGAGCTGACGGCGCTTCTCTGAGCCGGCGAAAATGACTTCGTCTACTCGCTTGGAACGAATTCCGCGACCGGCCTCGCCGAGCGCCCAGCGAAGCGCATCGACGATGTTCGACTTGCCGCTCCCGTTTGGCCCCACGATGGCGGTGATGCCCGGCGTGAAGGCGATGGTGGTCTTGTCGGCGAACGTCTTGAACCCGCTGAGGCGAACCTCGCGGAGGCGCAGTCGACTCATCGCACGACCTCTTTCGTCACGCCGAGAAGATCGATCGCGGCCTCCGCCGCGGCAGCCTCTGCCGCCCGGCGGCTTGGACCACTGCCCCGTGCAATCTCGCTCCCGTCGATCCGTACAGCACACTCATAGACGCGTTCATGCTCAGGGCCGCTAGTTCCTATGATGTCGTAACGCGGCAGAGAACC
>JBEDBF010000047.1:0-6774 GCA_041177405.1 Chloroflexota bacterium
GAAATCCTCAAATGCTAAGGAACGCAATAGGTCGCCTCTGTTTGCCCTCGTTTGGCTGTTTTGCAACAAATCTAGCTTCATGTTAGCTCGGACCGACAGAACAATACCCCACCTTCCTCCCCACACCTTTACTCATGTATGGTGACCTGCAACCACCGTCAAAACACCAACTACATTGCATGTGATCTTGAGCTCTCCCGATAAAAATGATGGACTTCAGCAGGCGGCATTTCGGCCCCTTCGCCCCATGCCGGCCCTGATTTTTGCCAGCCGCTGGCTTCAGTTGCCGCTCTACCTTGGACTGATCGTCGCTCAGGGTGTCTATGTGGTGCTCTTTATCATTGGCGCGGCGACACTGATCTACGACGTGGCAAATCAGTCGTACCTTCCAGAACTCCTGCGTGGGCCACGCCTTGCGGAGGCGAACAGTCGCATCATGGTGATTGACTCGGGCGCAAGTGTTGCCGGCCCGCCAATTGCCGGGGTGATCATCGGTCGGTTCGGCGGACCCGCCGCCATCCTGCTCGATTCACTTAGCTACCTGGTCAGTGCCGCAATGTTGAGACGAATGAAGCATGTTGAGGTTCCGCCAACGGTCGATGATTCTGCCGCACCATCTCGACTCCGTGATGAGATTCGCCAAGGTCTTCACTGGGTGCTGACGCATCCACATCTACGCGGCAATGCGCTTGCAGCCCTCTTGTTCAACTTCTTCGGTGCGATTGCGAACGGCGCGCTGCTGATCGCGTACGGTCGCCGCGAGCTGCTCCTGCCCGCGGAGTTGCTTGGACTCATCCTGGGTGCTGGGGTCGTTGGCCTACTGATCGGTTCGCTCACATCGCGAAGCATTGCGGCGCGCATTGGCGTGGGACGATCCATCATCCTCGGTGGAATCCTTCTCCCGTCAATGCCCCTCGGTTTTGCGCTTCTTGACGTCTCAATGGGTGTCGTCACGATCGCACTCTTCTCTGTGCTTTTCCAAGTGATCGCCTTCTTTGGTGCCGCGCTCTTTCACACCAATCAGGTCACCTACCGGCAACTGGTCACGCCGAAGGCGCTCCTTGGTCGGATGAATGCCTCGATGAAGTGGGTGATGTTGATCGGCATGCCGCTCGGCGCGGTGGTGGGTTCACTGATTGCTGAGCGCTTTGGACTCCATGCAGCGCTGTATGCCAGTGCGATTGGGATCGTGGTTGGACCCATCCCGCTCTTCTTCTCGGGGATCGCCTCGGTCGTGCGCCAACCCGAACACTCGGAAGACTGAGGTGAGGCACATCTGAGCGTGCTCGCGGGGTGTCTGCCGACTTTGGGAGGCAGGCGTAGAATCCTTTAGATGCGAAAGCCTGCTGCACTGATTGCCCTTCTCGCCGTGGCCCTCGTGCTCGGCGGCTGTCAGGCTGCATTCCCGCCGTCGGCGGTGACCGAGGAGGGTCTCCTGATTGAGAACCTCTACGTGCTCGTCTTTGTCATTGCTGCGATCGTCTTCGTCCTCGTTGAAGGCTTGATCATCTGGTCGGTGATTCGATACCGCCGCAAGCCGACAGACACCACCCTCCCGGCGCAGACGCACGGAAATCTGGTGTTGGAGATCATCTGGACGGCGATCCCGCTCGTGGTTGTCGTCGGCCTCTTCTTTGCATCCTCCCAAGTCCTTGGCGTCGTTGACGCCCGCAAGCCAGAGCAGGTGTCGGTCAAGGTTGAGGTTGTTGGATACCAGTGGCAGTGGAAGTTTGCCTATCCAGATGCGGGCATTGAGATCTATGGCACGGCACAGAACTATCCTGAACTTGTCGTACCGATTGACGAACGCATTGAGGTCACACTGGTTGCCCAGGATGTGAACCACGGCTTCTACATTCCCGAGTTCCTCTTCCAACGCGACCTTGTCCCCGGGAAGGTGAACCACTTTGAGTTCACGCCGAACAAGCTCGGCACCTTTGCCGGTCAGTGCTCCGCATTCTGCGGCCTCCTCCATCACGCCATGGGCTTTACGGTTCGCGTGGTCACGCGCGAGGAGTACGACGCGTGGCTGATCGAAATGACTCCAGCGCCCGCACCGAGCGAATCGCCGGTCGCAACAGAGACTGACCTGACGGCTGAAGTGAAGGAGTGGGCGATCAGCCTGAGCGGTGCATCGACCGCTGCGGGCGAGGTCACATTTGGCCTGACGAATGCCGGCAACATCCCGCACGAGTTCATCGTCGTTCGATCGGATGTAGACGGCGAGGCGCTGCTCGAACAAGTTGATCCAGCCACGAGCCGCCTTGACGAGGCGTCACTCGATGCCATTGGCGAACAGCCCGAATTCTCACCGGGTGAAACGAAGGTGCTGACGCTTGATCTTGAACCAGGACGCTACGTGGTTCTCTGCAATATTGCGGGTCACTTCAGTTCTGGGATGTACGCCGATCTTGAAATCACGGCAAACTAAGCGTTAGGAGAAGGAGGTCGTCATGGCTACCACGACAGCGCGAGCGGCGGGGCTGCAGGGATCGCGACTCTATGACTACCTGACCACAACCGACCACAAGAAGATCGGGATCCTCTACACCATCAGCTCATTCATCTTCTTGGCGATTGGCGGGCTACTCGCACTCGGTGTTCGCACCGAGCTGGCGCAGCCAGGCCTTCAGTACATGGATGAGTCTGTATACAACCAGCTCTTCACGATGCACGCGTCGGTGATGATCTTCTGGGTGATCATTCCGTTCCTCGCTGGCATTGGAAACTACATCGTCCCGCTGCAGATTGGTGCAGCAGACATGGCCTTCCCGCGCATCAACGCGCTCAGCTTCTGGATGATCCCGTTCTCCGGGCTGATCGCCGCCTCAGGCTTCTTCCTCGGAGGCGCGGCTGACGCCGGATGGACCGCCTATCCGCCGTTGAGCAACATCACGTATAGCCCGGGGCCCGGCATGAACCTCTGGATCATGGCGGTCATCTTGGTTGGAACGAGTTCGATTCTTGGCGCGGTGAACTTCTTGGTCACCATCTTCCGCATGCGGGCGCCAGGTATGACGCTCTTCCGCATGCCGATCATGGTCTGGACGATCATTGTCACGAGCGTGCTCGTGTTGATGGGAACGCCAGTACTCACGAGCGCGCTGATCATGCTCTTTGTCGATCGCAACTTTGGCGGTAGCTTCTTTGATCCAACGACGGGTGGCTCGGCGATCCTCTGGCAGAACATCTTCTGGTTCTACAGCCATCCCGCGGTCTACATCATGGTGCTCCCGGGGATGGGCGTGATCTCAGAGATCATTCCGGTCTTCAGTCGCAAGCCGCTCTTCGGGTACAAGGCGTTCGTCTTCGCCACGGCAGGGATCGGCGCGCTCGGCTTCTCCGTCTGGGCACACCATATGTTCACCACCGGCAGCGTCTTCTTGCCCTTCTTCTCCGTGATGACCTTCTTCATTGCGGTCCCTACCGGAGTGAAGATGTTCAACTGGATCGCCACCATGTGGCGAGGTCAGATCTCGTTCAATACGCCAATGCTCTTTGCGCTTGGCTTCCTCTCCATGTTCCTCATCGGTGGAATCAACGGCGTCTTCAGCGCCTCCGTGCCGGTTGACTACGCCGTGCACGCCACCTACTGGATCGTGGCGCACATTCACTACGTTCTCTTCGGTGGCTCCTTCCTTGCGATCATGGCGGGTCTCTACTACTGGTTCCCCAAGATGACCGGGAAGATGCTCGACGAGGGTCTAGGGAAGCTTCACTTTGCGATTGCAATGATCGGACTCAACCTGACCTTCCTCCCCATGCACACGCTCGGCCTGATGGGGATGCCGCGCCGCATTGCCGACTATTCGCCAACCGCTGGCTGGAACGACCTGAATCTCGCCGCAACCGTTGGCGGGTTCCTCGTTGGGATCAGCACGCTTCCACTCCTCTGGAACATCTACATCTCGCTTCGTAACGGGAAAGATGCAGGTCCAGATCCGTGGGAGGGGAACACGCTGGAGTGGGCGACCTCATCGCCGCCGCCGGCATGGAACTTTGATCGCCTCCCTGCAATCACATCTGAGCGCCCACTCTTTGACGCGCGTCACGGGCGATCGGGCAGCGATCACGCATGAGCCTCGCCGCAACTGAGCACGGTACGCATGAGGTGGTGAGCGGACACGGTTCGTCCGCACACGGTGCTGTGGCTCACGGCAAGAAGGGTCTCGGCAATCCCGTCTTGGGAATGCTTCTCTTCATCGTCTCCGAGATCATGTTCTTCGGAGGCTTGTTCGCCGCCTACTTCAGCCTTCGAACGTCGGCGGGGACATGGCCGCCCGAAGGGAATGAGGCGTTCCTGATCAAGGAGCATGTCCTCTTCCCGTCAATCCTCACGCTGCTCTTGGTCTTCAGCTCTCTCACGTGTCAGATTGCGGTCTGGCGCATTCGGCGCGGTGATCGTG
Organism: Chloroflexota bacterium; assembly: GCA_041177405.1. Classification (GTDB taxonomy): domain Bacteria; phylum Chloroflexota; class Limnocylindria; order Limnocylindrales; family Limnocylindraceae; genus Limnocylindrus. The sequence continues at coordinate 4,407 of JBEDBF010000047.1, forward strand.
TGGGAATGAATCGAGCACTGATGCTTACGGTCATCCTGGGCGTGGTCTTCTTGATCGGTCAGTTGTATGAATACACGCAGCTCGGTTTCGGTATTGCTGACGGGACGTTTGGTGGAACGTTCTACATCCTTACCGGCTTCCACGGCGCACACGTGCTTGGTGGCGTACTGATGCTTGGTGTCTGCCTCTATCGCGGCAGCCTCGGTCAATTCTCTGCCCAGCACCATGACATGGTGGAGGCCTCTTCCATCTATTGGCACTTCGTCGATATTGTCTGGGTCTTCCTCTTCGCGCTCCTCTATTTCGTGTAGGAAGGGGACGATTGAGCTCCAGTAGCGAACGAATCGCCTGGCTCAACGAGCAGTACTCTCCGAGTCGCACCGCACACGACTTCAACGGCAGCATCGAGTCCTACAAGACGGCGACCGATGCGGCTCGTACCGCAATCACGGGGAACCGACATCGAGTGCTCGCCTACGACGCGCCCCCATCCAATCGCGTTGAGTGCTTCCTGCCGCGAACGTCTGCGGCGCGAAGCGGTGCGCCGATCTTCGCCTTCCTGCACGGTGGCTGGTGGCAGGATCTTTCAATTGACTTTGCAGCCGCACCCGCGATCGCGCTGACTGATGCTGGCGCAATCTATGCATCGATCGGCTACACACTGGCGCCAGCCGCGCACCTTCGCGACATTGTCGGAGAAGTCTCCGCCGCACTCACCGCCCTCGCCGCGCATGCAACTGAGATGGGGGGCGACCCGAGGCGCATCGTGTTGTCGGGCCACTCCGCGGGTGCGCACCTTGCCGCGGTGCAACTTACCGCGCTCGCTCCGGAGGCGGCTCGCACCACTCTGGCGGGACTTCTCCTGATTGGCGGCGCCTATGACCTAGGGCCAATCGCGGAAAGTTACGTGAACGAGAAGGTGCGAATGAGCGACGCGGAGGCGGCCGCGCTCTCCCCAGCGCACCTGGCGCCGCTCCACGATGTGCCGGTCAGGATTCGCGTGGGCGAAGAGGAGCCCGACGAGTTTCATCGCAACGCGGCGCTCCTGTTGGAACGATGGACACCGAACCTGAGCACGATCGATAGTGCGACGCTCAGCGGGCGGGACCATTTTGATGTGCTCGATGAACTCGCGGACACGCATGGGCGTCTTTATGCTGACGCGCTGGAACTGCTCGGCATCCCACGGCAGCGTGCCGCCGTGGGACGATAGCGACATGGCCACGATGAGCGACCAGGTGCCACTGAGCGCGGCGACGCTCGATGCCGCAGACTCGCTCGCGCCGCTCCGCGATGCGTTCTCCCTCCCGAACGGCGTGATTTACCTGGATGGAAACTCGCTCGGCGCCCTCCAGAGGGGAATCGCCGAACGGATCGATCGAGTGGTGAAACAACAGTGGGGTGAAGGGCTCATCCGCAGTTGGAATGATGCCGACTGGTACGAGATGCCGATGCGCGTCGGCGATCGCATCGCACCGCTGATCGGCGCGGGACCTGGAGAGGTGGTGGTGGGTGACTCCACCTCCATTTCGCTCTTCCGTGTCGTAGCTGCGGGACTTGGGCTGCAGTCAGGCCGCAACGTCATCGTGACTGAGCGCGGCAACTTCCCAACCGATCTGTACATCCTTGAAGGGCTGCAAGGGCTCCGTCCAGATCTAGAGATTCGACAGGCGGCGATGGGCCAAGATCCGGCGGAACTTCTTGATGAGCGAACTGCGCTGCTTGTCCTCACGCAGGTTGATTACAAGAGCGGCCTCATCAAGGACATGAGGCGGCTGACTGGAGCGGCGCACGCGGTTGGCGCTCTTGCCGTCTGGGATCTCTCGCACTCAACGGGGATCATCCCCGTTGAGCTGAACGCGAGTGGCGCTGATTTTGCCATTGGCTGCGGGTACAAGTATCTAAACGGGGGTCCCGGTGCACCTTCATTCACTTGGGTCGCGCCGCGGATTGTGGACCGTGTGGTGCAGCCACTTGCGGGCTGGCTCGGACACAACGATCCGTTTGCCTTCACACCCGAGTACACGCCATCTCCAGGCATTCGTCGCTTCATCACCGGGACACAGCAGGTATTGAGCCTCGCCGCCTTCGATGAGGCGATGAAGATCTGGGAGGGGATCTCGATCACGCAGGTCCGCGAGAAGTCCATGTTGCAGACGAGCCGATTCATCGCGCAGGTGGAGGCCCGCTGTGAGGGGCTCGGCTTAACGCTCGCCTCCCCCCGTGATGCGGCAGTGCGAGGTGGGCAGGTTTCGTTTACCCATGATCACGGCTACGCCGTGATGCAGGCGCTGATCGCACGAGGAGTCATCGGCGATTTCCGCGCCCCGAATCTGCTGCGCTTCGGCTTCTCGCCGCTCTATCTCAG
>JBEDBF010000048.1:0-6416 GCA_041177405.1 Chloroflexota bacterium
GTGCAGAGATCGCGTCACTGACCACCGCGGCAGCGACCGGAGCCTTCCGCCTGCAACATGACCACGTGGATGAGTACGCGCTCGTTCGCGAAGGACTCGATCTCTACCTAGACTTCCCAGCGCGCACGGGGCTTGATGGGTGGGATCTCGATGTTCGGCAACAGGGCTATCTCTTCTGTACGCGAACCGAAGCCAGCGCCGAACATGCGCGTGGGCTGGTGGCGCTGCAACGCGGCTTCGGACTCACTGATGTAGAACTGCTCAGTGGTGATGAGGCACGCGCTCGCTGGCCATTCCTGGCCCCAGAGATCAACCAGGCGCGATATCGCGCCGGCGACGGCTTTATTGATCAGGTTTCGCTCGCGCGTGGATACGCGACCGCCGCCTCACACGCTGCGCGCATTCCCGATGCACAGCCAGGTGGTGGTGCGCGATTCTTGATGAACGCGGAGGTGACGGGATTTGCGCGCGGCAGCGGCGGCGCGATCACCGGCGTGCAGATCCGCGGCGGCGGCAACACGTACGACGTGGCCGCAGCATCCACACTGATCGCGGCTGGTCCGTGGAGCGGTCACGTTGCGGCACTCGCCAGCCTTGAGCTGCCGATCGCGCCAACGATTCGGCAGAAGTTGATCATTCCAGAGTTGCCTGCCATTGATCAGCAGGGACCAATGACGATTGATGACGAGACAGGGTCACACTGGCGCCCCGCACTTCGCGGCTGCTATGCGTTGCGCACCGACCCAGCAACCCCGGCGGGGGAGCCGCTCCTCGATGTGCCAACGGATCCTGCCTACGCGCACGCGTTGCTCGATCCGACATCACCGAGTGCGCTCGCCAACCTGGCCCCCTTCTGGCGCACGGTGTGGAGCGAGGGGCCGCCCGCGTGGTCACTCGCCGCGGGTCAGTACGAATACACCCCCGATCACCGCCCGCTGATCGGGGGCTCGGGCCAGGCGGGTCTCTTCGTCAATACGGGCTACTCCGGGCACGGGGTGATGTGCTCGGCGGGGGGCGCCCGGCGTGCGATCGATCTCCTCCTCGGGCGTGCGAACCACGCTGAGGAGCCGTTCCGCGTTGGCCGTCCAATGATGGATCGTGCGCGGGACGTCCTCTAGGGCTCCGTCACTCTGGTAGGCTGCACATCTAATGAAGACGAACCGAGCACTCACGGTTGCACCTGCGGGCGCTGGTTTCGTACGCCTTGATCTGGTGCTCGGCAGCGAGATTACGCTCGTCGAGCTCCTTATTCAGCCCAGGCGGGGCTGAGGAGACCAACGGGTAGCGCGAACAACGCACCGAAGGAAACCCAGAACCCCCGCCAGAGAGGCGGGGGTTTCGTGTTCATAGAGAGGAGTTGAGATGACGCAAGCGAAGCACGTGCCAGGCGCGGGATCAAGCGCGGCACTCGCCTCGGAGCGCGCGCGCAAAGAGATGCTTCGTGATGCGCGCATTGAGCGTCGTGGTGGGCCACGCCCACGCATCGGCGCCGATGCACTCTGCGAAGCCCTCCTTCTTCAGGGGAGCACTTCCATCTGGGGGTATCCGGGTGGCGTGATCCTTCCACTCTATGACGTGCTCGTTGACCACCCTGGCCTGCGTCACATTCTCGTGCGCCACGAACAGGCGGCGGCGCACGCCGCGGACGGCTACGCCCGCGCCTCCGGGAAGGTCGGCGTCTGTCTCGGTACCTCTGGCCCAGGCGCAACGAACTTGGTAACAGGGATCGGCACCTCCATGCTCGACTCCGTGCCGGTGGTTGCGATCACTGGCAACGTTCCAGGCGTCCTGCTCGGCAAGGACGCCTTCCAAGAGATCGACATCACCGGCATCACGCTCCCAATGACGAAGCACAACTATCTGGTGCGCAGTGCGGATGAGATTCCGCATGTGATTGCCGAAGCCTTCCACATTGCGCGCAGTGGACGTCCTGGCCCCGTGCATGTGGACATCACAAAAGATGCGCTGATGGGCGAGACGAGCGCGCCACACCCAACGCAAGCTGAGGTTGAGGCCGGGCTCCCTGGATATCGTCCGAAGATGGATGGAAATGCGCGACAGATCAAGCTGCTCGCCGACGCCATCGCGGCAGCCAAGCGACCGCTGATCCTCGCCGGACACGGCGTGCTCATTGCACAGGGAGAGCGCGAACTGCTCGAACTTGCGCGCCAGGCGCAGATTCCGATCGCGTGGACGCTGCTCGGCATCGGCGTGGTGGACGAGACTGATCCACTCGCGTACGGATATATGGGGATGCACGGATGGAAGCACGTGAATCGTGCCATTCAGTCCTCTGACCTGCTCATTGGCATTGGCATGCGCTATGACGATCGCGTCACCGGAAACGTCCGCACATTCGCACCCTCGGCAAAGATCGTGCACATTGATATCGATCCCGCCGAAATCGGGAAGAATGTGGTGGCAGACATCCCAATCGTGGGTGACGCAAAGCGGGTGCTTGAAGCGCTCCTCCCGATGACGGAGCGGGTTGATCCCGCCGCACGCGCTGAATATTTCACCGAACTCGCCGCATGGCGTAAGGAGAGCGAGAGCTCCGCATGGCACGGTTCTGGTGGGTGGCGTGATGGCGTGCTCTCTGCGGATTTTGTGGTGGAGCGCATTGCGGCTGGCTCAGATCACGATGCGAACCTGACCGCTGACGTTGGGCAGAACCAGATGTGGGTGGCGCGATACGGTGGCTTCAAGCGTGCCAATTCGCACCTCTCATCGGGCGGTCTCGGCACGATGGGCTTCGCCCTCCCCGCCGCGATGGGTGCGGCGATCGGCACGCCAGAGAAGACTTCCTGGGCGATTGCAGGCGATGGCGGTTTCCAGATGACACTGCAGGAGTTGGCGACGATTGTGCAGGAGCGCATTCCCGTCAAGATCGCGCTGATGGACAACAAGAAGCTCGGCATGATTCGCCAGTGGCAGGAGATCGTTTACGCCGGCAACTACCACTCAGAACAGCTCGCTGGGCCCGACTATCTGAAGCTCTGCGAGGCGTACGGACTACCAGCATGGAAGGTCTCCAAACCTGAAGAGGTTGATGCCGCGGTCGCTGCAGCACTCGCGGTTGATGGTCCGGCGCTGATCTGGTTTGAAATTGCCGAGCGGCAGAACGTCTATCCGATGATGCCTGCAGGGAAGGGACTCTCCGATCTCATCGACAAGTGGGGCGATGACGGGGAGGATGTCACCGAGGGTGCGAGCGGTCCCCGCCTCGACCCGACCGATCCGAACGCACCGAAGGGGACGGCCGAATGAGCGGCGCGCCGAACAGCGGAGCGAGCGCCGCACCAGCACGCGCCCTGCCGGGTTCGGGTGAGGAGCGTCGCCACCTGATCGTGGCGATCGTGAACAACCGCCCCGGCGTGCTCAATCGGGTGGCGAGCCTGATGCGCGCCCGTAACTTCAACATCGAGTCACTCGCCGTCTCCGCGACCGAACGGAGCGACACGTCGCGCATGACGCTGACGATCGTCGGTGACGAAGTTCACGTGGAGCAGGCGACGAAGCAGCTCTACAAGTTGATCGATGTCCTCAAGGTGCAGGACGTGACTGACGACGCGATCGTTGAGCACGAACTCGCCCTGATCAAAGTCCGCGTGACCGGGAAGAGCCGTCCTGAGGTCGTGAGCATCGCCGAGATGCATCGCGGCCGTGTGGTGGACCTGAGCGATGACGCGGTGATCGTGGAGATCGTGGGAGAGCCCAGCGAGGTGGACCGTGTGGTCGAACTCCTTCGGGAGTTCGGAATCAAGGAGCTGGTGCGAACTGGCTCAGTAGTGATGTCCCGCGGCAGCGGGTCAATTGAGGAGCAGGTGAAGCGATGAGTTTCAAGATGTACTACAGCGCGGAAGCACCGTTCACGAGCATTGAGAAGCAGCTGATTGCCGTTGTTGGTTACGGGAGTCAAGGACACGCTCACGCGAAGAACCTGAAGGAGTCGGGACTCAACGTCATCGTTGCACTCGCAGAGGGATCAAAGAGCCGCGCCGTTGCGCAAGCGGACGGCTTTGAGGTGGTGACCGCCGCCGAGGCGGCGAAGCGCGCCGACGTGATCATGATCGCTGTTCCGGACACGGCACAGAAGAAGATGTACGAGGCGGAGATTGCGCCAAACATCAAGCCTGGCACGCTCCTCCTCTTTGCCCACGGATTCAACATTCACTTCAAGCGGATCACTCCAGCCGCCGGCATCGATGTGGGAATGGTCGCGCCAAAGGGTCCAGGACATCTGGTCCGCTCCGTCTACGTGTCCGGTGGCGGCGTCCCGGCACTCTTTGCGGTGCATCAGGATGCAACAGGCACCGCGCGCGCACGCGTCATGGCGTATTCGAACGGACTCGGATGCACGCGTGCAGGGATCATGGAGACCACCTTCAAGGATGAGACGGAGAGCGACCTCTTCGGTGAGCAGGCGGTGCTCTGCGGCGGTACGGCGCAGCTCGTGAAGAGTGCGTGGGAGACGCTGGTTGAGGCTGGCTACGATCCGCAGCTCGCTTACTTCGAGACGATGCACGAGCTGAAGCTGATCGTGGACCTGATGTACCGCGGCGGCCTTGACTTCATGCGCTTCTCAATTTCGGACACCGCCGAGTACGGCGACTACGTCTCTGGTCCGCGCATCATTGATGCGTCGGTGAAGGCGCGCATGAAGGAGGTCCTCAGCGAGATCCAGGACGGCACGTTCGCCAAGGGCTGGATCGCCGAGGATGAGGCGGGCCGACCAAACTACAAGAGGTTGCGCGCCGCAAATTCGGGCCACCCAATTGAGAAGGTGGGTCGAGAGCTGCGTCGACAGATGACCTTCCTCAACCCGGTTGAGGTCGACATCGACGGTGCACAGGGTGCCGCGGAGAAGGGCGCCGCCAAGTGAACGGCGCACCTGGACCTGGCGTCGCTGTAGGTGCAGTTCGCATCTTTGATACCACGCTGCGTGACGGCGAACAGGCGCCAGGCGCTGGGCTCACCGTTGCGGAGAAGCTAGAGGTTGCACGACAGCTCGCCAAGTTGAAGGTGGACGTGATTGAGGCTGGCTTCCCTGCCGCCTCCGAGGGCGACTTTGAGGCGGTGCGCCAGATCGCGGCATCAACCAAGGGGATTGGCATCGCGGCGCTCGCGCGCTGCAAGGATGGCGATCCGCAACGCGCCATTGATGCGATCAAGGTCTCTGATCGGCCACATCTACATTTGTTTATCGCAACCTCAGACATTCACCTGACACATAAGCTGCGCACCACGCGCGAAGCGGCACTCGAAGAGGCGGTGAAGTGGGTGAAGTATGCGCGAGAGCGACTCGGTCGCGACGCCGAAGTCGAGTTCTCCGCTGAAGATGCGAGCCGCACCGATCACGAGTACCTGTTGCAGGTGTATGAGGCGGTGGTGAGCGCTGGTGCCTCCACGGTCAACATCCCAGACACAGTTGGCTACGCCATTCCAACCGAATACGCCGCACTCACCAAGCGCGTCGTGGACCTGGTCGGCCGTGACGCCACGGTGAGTGTCCACTGCCACAACGATCTCGGCCTCGCCACGGCGAACACGCTCGCCGCAGTGCAGGCGGGGGCACGTCAGGTTGAGGTCACGATCAACGGTCTCGGCGAGCGCGCCGGCAACGCCTCACTCGAAGAGGTGGTGATGGCGCTGCGCACGCGACCAGGCCAGTTCGAGTCACACGACATCCGTGTTCAGACCGAGCAGCTCACCGCGGCGAGCCGGCTGGTCAGCTACCTGACTGGCTTTGCGGTGCAGCCGAACAAGGCGATCGTTGGCGCGAACGCGTTTGCGCACGAGTCGGGGATCCACCAGGACGGCGTCCTCAAGAATCCGCTCACCTACGAGATCATGACGCCACAGTCGGTTGGACTCCTCGGTTCGTCGCTGACGATCGGCAAGCTCTCGGGACGACGCGGGCTTCAGGCGAAGCTCACCGAACTCGGGCACGACCTTACCGGCGAGGCGCTCGACGCGCTCTACCGAGAAGCGATCGCGCTTGCTGACATCAAGAAAGAGCTCACCGACGCCGACCTGATCGCGCTCGTGGATAAGCGCGCCGCGACAGGGAGCGCCGCAACGATCGAGCTGCTCGATTGGAGCGTTGCATCTTCGCGAGGTGGTGGATCCTCCGGGCGTGTAGAGGTGCGCGTAAACGGCGAGGAGCGGAAGGCAGAGGCATCTGGCAACGGCCCGGTTGATGCGCTGTATGAGGCGATCGACCTTGCGATCGAGCCGTCACTCGGCTGGCGTCCGAACTTGTCCGAATATGAGATTCGCGCAGTCTCTGAAGGTGAGGATGCTCAGGGGCAGGTCTCCGTGAAGTGCCGTCGCTCTATTGATGTGGACGCAGCAGGGAAGCCACTCCCGGAGACCAGCATTGTCAGCGGCCAAGGGTTGAGCGTGAACATCATCGA
>JBEDBF010000049.1:0-6369 GCA_041177405.1 Chloroflexota bacterium
AAGTGGTGCAGCACGATTTCGCTGCGGTCAGCGCAAGCGGATTCACCCTCTTCGGCTATGGGAGTGACTGGCCCTCCGAGGGTGAGCCGCTTCTCCGCTCAGATCCCGCACTTGCAAGGGTCGCGGAGGAGGCGGCACGCGTAGAGGGTGCGGCGCGCGGGTTCGCGGTAAGCGTTGGGCGAATCGCAACGGGTGACTGGTTTGTGAACGATCACGCGACACGCGACGCAATCGCAATGCGCACGGACGCCGATCTCGTGGAGATGGAGGGTGCGGCGATCGCCTTTGTCGCTCAACGATACGGTGTCCCGTGGATTGTGATCCGAAGTGTCAGCGATGCCGGCGATGCAGCGGCCCCAACCGCATTTGATGAGTACCTTCCAATCGCGGCAACGAACGCCGCCGCGATCGTTGAAGCGATTCTGCCGAAACTTCCTTAGCGGCTAGGCGGCAGGAGAGCCGTAACCTCGGGGCCCTGTTCACCGAAGAGGCGCTCGGCAAGCGCCCTGAAGGTTTCCAGATCACCCGTGGTGAAAAGCTGATGCGCGGGTCGCACTGCTGCCCGATCCGGCGCGCTGTGTCCCGCGCTCCCAGGATCAGCCGCGGTACCCCGGGTTGAACCAGGGGCATCAAGGTGGTTGACGGAGATGACCTCCTGGAGCGTGGCTGCGGTGGCGGCCGCTGAATCAACCACGGCGATGCTCTCTCCGAGTGCTGTCGCGATCAACCGCTTAATCAGAGGAAAGTGCGTGCATCCGAGCAAGAGAGTGTCAACGCGCGGCCCACTCTCCGTTGCCCGAAACGGCGCAAGCACCTCATCCAACGCGACGCGCAAGGCTGCACCGTCTAGATCGCCAGCCTCGATCAGCGGCACCAACTCGGATGCGGCACGTGTGAGCACCCGAACGGCTGGGTTCTGATCCTTGATCGCTGCAAAGTATGCGCCAGAGCGGACGGTCGCCTCAGTTGCAATAACACCAATCCGACCGGTGCGCGTGGCGAGCGTCGCCGCGGCGGCTCCCGGCCGCACCACTCCGATGAACGGGATTTCAGGGTGTCGCAAACGGAGGTGACTCAGCGCAACCGAAGTTGCCGTATTGCAGGCGATCACGATCGATTTCACATCTCGAGCAACGAGCGCGTCGGTGAGTTCTTCGGAGAAGGCGAGCACCTCGGCGTCGGTTCGCGTGCCGTATGGATGCCGCGCGGTGTCTCCAATGTAAATCGTCGACTCACCAGGAAGCCGCGCTTGCGCCGCGCGAAGGACGGTGAGGCCACCAACCCCAGAGTCAAAGAATCCGATCGGCCGCGAATCAGGCATGCGTAGACCGTAGCAGCCAGCGCAGACGATCCTCTTCTCGGCGCGTCACGACCCTGAGACCTGCGGCACTCGCCGCCGCCTCCACCTCCGCACTGCTCCATGCGCGCACGCTGAACGGCGCGCGCTCATCCACGTAGCCGCCCGCACCCTTCAACGTGTGGCGGATCTCGAGTTGCGCCACCCCGCGACGCCCGAGCGGGTCCCGCGAGAGCCTCGATTCACGAATGATCTCGCCTCCGTCTGCCGCATGCCAACGCACATCCTCTCCCCACTCTGCGACCTCCGCCGCTTCGTGAAGGAGTGCTGAATCCATCCGCGTGGCATCAATCGCGAACACGCCGTCCGGTGCCACAAGTCGAGCGGCAAGACTCATGAGTAGTTGCAGTTCCTCATCGTTCACAAAGAGCGGGAGGAGATCGCCGCCTGCAGCGACGAGCCCTGCGCTTCGCTCAACGCTCTTGGGTGGCAGCCACTGTAGGAGATCAACCTCAAGGAGTTCCGCCGATGGCACGCGTTCGCGCGCGAGCGCGAGCGCCTCGGGATCACGATCGAGTCCGATAAGGCTGCGATCACCAACCGCAAGCGCCTGAAGGATCCGCCCAGTGCCACAGCCTAGCTCGACGATAGGCCCGCGTGAGGACGCTGCGAGAGATCGCCAAAAGGCACGATCCTCCTGCGCGCCGGCGTTGAGGTCGCCCTCGTCGTTTAGGAGCCGCCGTCTCAGAAGTGCGCTCAGCGTCCAGGCTCCCAGCGAATCGTCTCGCCGGCCGCCTTCCGCTTCGCAAGTGAACTGATCACCTCAAGGGCGGCACGATTGGCAATCATTGCCGTGGACTCTGCCCAATCGTACGGCGGAGACACTTCAAGAATGTCCATTCCGGCGATCGGAACGCGCGCCGCGATCTGTCGGAGCGCACGCAGCAGCTCGCGCGTCAGCATCCCGCCAGGCTCTGGTGTACCAGTGCCAGGGGCGAGGCCGGGATCCACCACATCAATATCGACGCTGATCCAAATCGCATCTGGACCGTCAAGCGCCTCTGCGATCGCATCTTGAATGACCGCCTCCGCTCCGCGCTCTTCAATCTCGGTCATGAGGTGGGTGCGCATCCCATGCCCCTTCATCCAGTCGAGTGTCTCGTTGTCCGGGAAGTAGCCGCGGAGTCCAACCTGAACGAAGTTTTTCCCCTTGACGGCGCCTGACTCAATCAGACGGCGCATTGGCGAACCGTGACTGTGCAGGGATCCGTAGCCGTCTGGCGAGGTATCCGCGTGCGCGTCAAAGTGCAGGATGCCGATGCTCTTCGGCCAGCGCAGTTCGGCAATTGCGGTTGCGTTCGGCCATGTGATGGAGTGATCGCCGCCAAGCACAATTGGGATTGCGCCAGTTGCGGCGACGTCGCGCACCTTCCGATAGATCTCACCGTGGCCGTGTTGGACTCGGCCCGGCACCACAGCCGCATCACCTGCATCAACTGCGGTAAGGATGCGGAATGGATCCACACCAACTTGGAGTGAGTGCAAGAGGCCCGTCTGATACTGTGCCTCACGGATCGCGCGCGGACCGAATCGCGTTCCTGGCCTATGGGTCACCGCGTCATCAAATGGCGCCCCAATGATTGCGATGTCTGCCTGCATGTTTCTGATTTCGGTCGTGTCCTCGATCCACGGGAGCTGCGAAAAACTGACGGGTCCCACATATGAGGGGCGATCATTCGGGTCACGCTCCTCAGGTGGAGCACCCCAACCGAGAGCGGCAATAGATGCAGAGAAGGGGGGTTTGTCTGCGCTCATGTTCACACACCAATGCTGATATGCGCCGCCGGTTCGATCCTACGTCCAGCGGGGCGCGTGCTCATCCTACACCCCGATCTCGCGCTACACCGCGTCGTTGTCCGCCCGCGTGAACGCCACCTCAATCACGATCGCGATTAGGGCACCGATAAGGAGCCCGCTGGGACTGCCGAGGCCAGCCACGCGGAAGGCGCTGTAACCGCCTCCGAGCACGCCAACGATCAGACTGCGACGGAGCGCACGAGTGCGCCGCCCTCGCCACTGGCCAGGGTTGCGACGGTATGACTCAATGAGCAGGACCGGAGCGAGAAGAAGGCTGATCGTCATGCCGAAAAGGATTGAGACGCCAAGCCCACCGATCGGATCCCCGATCGGATCCACGTTCATCACAGCCGCAGCAGATGTTGCCAGTGCGATGAGTGCCGCAACGGCGAGGAGGCGAATCAATCGCTGATCCGCAACGGGGATTCGTGGTGGCGTCTCTGCACGCTGCGTCGCATGTGGTGTCGCACGCTGCTGCGGAGCGGGTGCCTCGCGCTCCGGCTGATCCCAGAGCGTCATGCTGGTCGGCCCGCCGGCGCCTTTGAGGATGGGCAGAGCTCGCGGTAGGCACAGTACGTGCAGTTCATGAGGTCAGGCTTGGCCTCCATGGATCCAGACTGAATCCCCGCTGCCGCCTCAAGGATGCGATCGCGCGCCTTGGCGATTCGCTTCGGATCGACGGGGACCGTTGCAGTCTTCCCTGAGTCGAGGAAGCGCAGGCTCACCTCATCAGGGAGTCGCCCTGTCGCCGCACGCCAGGCGAGCGCGTAGATCTGCAACTGCAGCGCGTCGCGGGCACGAGTGGCGTTCCCCTCCTCATCGTCCTTCCCGCCACTCTTGTAATCAGTGATCACCACCCACTCATCGCTCATTGGCAGCGTTGGACGAAGTGTCTCGTCACTCATCTCAATCACCGGAATGTCGCTCGTGCGCTCGCCCACCGCGAGAGGCGTCACATCGACCCGATCCCAACGACCGCGAATCTTGTGCCCGCCGATCTCAAACGAGAAGTCCTTCTCCACATACGCCGGAACCTTGCCGCTCGAGCGCTCCTCGCTGCTGAATCGCTCAATCACGTCCAGTGCCGCCGCGTAGCGTGCCTCCTCATGCGTACGAGAGATGAAGCCGGCGCTCTGCCAGCTGCGATTCAACGCATCTACGAGTGCCGCCCTCTCAGGTGGATTGCCCGCCAACTGTCCGCGATGGAACTCCGCCACCGCAGCGTGAAGAGCAGAACCGTAGATCGCGGCGTGATGCGGCGGGAGTGGGATACGTAGCCGCTGCTGATAGTGGTACCGCAGCGGACATGCGAGATACGCTTCGATCGCGGTGTAGCTCAACGTGAGCGGCGTCTGCTCCGCCGCACCAGGTGCGCGAACCGGAAGCACGGGGCCTGCCGGCTCCTCCACCTCCAAGACGGCGATGGAACTACTCCGCTCGCCAGTGAACGCGGTCTCCTCAAGTTGCGTGCGGGCAAGATCGAGTGCCTCGGAGATGAAGCGACTCACCTTCCTCGGGCGGACCCCGCCGGTCGCGCGCTCAGAGGCGCTCAGGTAGAGCTGTTCGCGCGCGCGCGTCAGCGCCACATAGGCGAGACGACGCTCCTCTCGCAGTGCCTCCTCATCCAGCACGGTTGGTGTCTCTGGTGTACGCGGGTCACGCGGCACGATCTGATCGCTGCCACCAAGCTCTGCCGCGAGGGCGAGGCGCGGAGCGCGACCACGCGCAGGGAAACGGGTCTCCACCATGTTTGCCACGAATACAACGGGGAATTCCAGACCCTTCGCCTGATGAACGGTCAAGAGGGCAACGGCGTCAAGATCGGGGTCAACATCCGCCGCGGATGGATCATCGCCAGCCTCACCAAGCTCTTCCAGATATCGGACAAGGAACGGCGCACGATCAAGCTCAAGGAGGCGACTGCGCGAGCGGACCACATCAAAGAGTCGACCGATGTTGCGAATCTGTTCGTCTGCTTCTGGGGTCGCCTCACGCGTCAACTCTGCCAAGAGGCCACTTGCGCGAAGCCAGCGATACAGCACTTCGCCGCTCGTACGCTCCACGCTCTCTTTCACAAGATCGCCGAGGCTCGACATCAACCGCACCGTTTCGGGATTCGCGGCACCGACCGCCTGCAGCGCTTCGCGGAGTGGGCGATGCTCTCGCCGCGACTTCCCCACGGCGGCGGCCAAGATCCCCGCCGGCACCTTGAATCGGGGATCCGCACAGATCAAGAAGAGCGGTGCAGGCGCTTCTGGATCCGCAGCGTGCCGCAGCCCCGCCAGCAGAAGGCGCACCTCTGGTCGGTCGTAGAGGCCAGCCGCACCGCTCGCACGCCACGGAATTCCTGCCATGTTCAGGCTGCGACTGATCTCCGCGGTGTCGACGTTCGCACGTACGAGCACCGCATGTTCACGCGGCATGCGACCGGATGCGACGGAGGCGCGGATCTCACTCGCGATCCAGTCCGCCTCATCTGCGGTCGTCCGGAATCGACGGAAGGCCACAGGGTGCGGTGCAGCCCCCTCTGCCTCGGCGCGCAACTCCTTGGAGATGCCTAGTTTTGTTTCAAGGCGCTCGGGATCATTGAATCTGATGAGGCGTCGAGCCGCGGTCAGGATTGGTGTGGTGCTTCGATAATTCCTGGTCAGTACGACTTTTGCGGCATCAGGGTATCGATCGACAAAGCTCAGAATGTTCTCAATTGCGGCACCGCGGAATCGGTAGATTGATTGATCATCATCTCCAACTGCGGTCAGGTTGCGACTCCCCTGAGCGATGAGATCGACGAGAGCCCCTTGCAGTCGGTTCGTATCCTGATACTCATCGACGAGGAGCCAGCGGTGTCGCTCACGCACCCGCGCGGCAACAAGAGGGTCATCGCGCAATAGCTCGTACGCCAGCAGCACCTGGTCGCCAAAGTCGAGGAGGCCGCTTCTCGCAAGGATCGTGCGGTAGGCGCGATACGCGGCGGCGAGCTCGCCGTGCTCCTCCCCGAGGCGTTGAAGCGCATCTGCATGTGCGTTGAGCTGACGTTGCTCCTTCTCATTTGCAGGATGTTCGAGCCGCAGCGCCTCCGCGCGTGCGCATAAGTCGGCCCCAAAGGCAGCGATCTGGTCGGCGCCGACACCCTCCTCCTTTGCTCGCGAGATGTATCCGGCAACGTCCCCAAGAAATCTGGTCGGGTCCCCGAGTGGGGCGAATCGCGAGAGTCC
>JBEDBF010000050.1:0-6242 GCA_041177405.1 Chloroflexota bacterium
CCCGTATGGGGCAACCAAGGTTGCATTTGAACTTGCACTGCGCTCGTATGCAGAGGCGCACGAGATGCGAGCGATCTCCCTCCGCTACTTCAACGTTGCGGGGAGCACCGAGCGGGTCCGAGAGCGCCACGACCCAGAGACGCATCTGCTTCCGCGCCTCCTTCACGCGGTGGAGACCGGTGCATCGGTTGAGCTATACGGCAACGATTACGCGACCCCAGATGGGAGCGCGCTGCGGGACTACGTGCACGTTGCCGACGTCGCCGCTGCGAATCTCGCTGCGGTGAACTACCTCCTCAACGAGCGCACGCCACTGGGGCACAGCGCTGTCAACATCGGCAGCGGCGTTGGGACGAGCGTCAAACAGGCGATCAGCGCCGTCGAGCGCGCGACGAAGCGGACTGCCAACGTTCAGGTGTTCCCGCGCCGTCCCGGCGACCCACCTCGCCTCATTGCAGATATCACACGCGCCGTGGCGCTCCTGAACTGGCGCCCGCGTCAGAGCGAAACGACACGCATCATCCGCAGCCTGATCGACTGATCAGCCATCAGCTCGGCCCGCGTGTGAGAGCTCGCGAGCCGTTATCCCTCGCGCTTCTCTGGTACCGACTGCAAGAGGTACATGCCGATCAGCATCGTCACGAGGAGCGTGAGCAGACCGAGTTGATACGCCACTATCCCGAGTGGTTCGAGTAGTAGCGCAACAGTCGCACCGTAGAGCAGACCGCCAATCACCTGCGATCCCTTCCCTACGAGGCTGTAGAGGCCGTAGAACTCGCCAAGCTTGTCTGGCGGCGACAGTCGCAGCATCAAGATTCGATCGGCCCCTGCGAGACCACCGAATCCGAATCCAAGGACGACGCCCGCCACGATGAATGGGAGTGGCGAGATAAAGAGTGCGCCGACAACGAGCGCAATCGCCCAGAGCGTGAGCACCATCCGTAGCGTCGTCTTTGGCCCGCTGCGATCTGTCATGCGACCCCAGAAGAGTCCGCCGATCACCGCAGTCGTCGCGAGTGCCACAAGCACATAGTTCGCCTCGCCTTGCGAGAATCCAACCGCCTGGACGGCGAAGACTGCCATGATCGAGATCACCGTGTTCTGCGCATCGGTATAGAAGAATCGCGCAAGGAGGAAGCGTCGGAGTCCTGGGTACTTACCAAGCTCTCGAATCGTCTTCGCGGTTGTCCGCAGTGAGAGACCGCTCTCACGACTCGGCTTTGGGGAAATCGGAACTTCGCGAATGAAGATGAAGATCGGCAGCGCGAGAATGGCGAAGAGGATTGGCGCCACGACGAACACCTGCTCAACGCTCAGTCCACCAAAGAGGATGATCACGCCGATCAAGACCGTTCCGAGATACCCGAGCCCATTGCCGAGTCCAGAGACCCAGCCTCGGTTCGCGGGCGTACTGACAATCTTGATCGTCGCGTCGTAGTAGACGAGCGCCGACTGGTAGCCAAAGTTGGCAACGCAGAAGAGAAACACGCCAGCCATGACGGGGACGGAGGGGATGAGGATCGCCGGAACGATGGCGAGCGCAGTAAAGAAGAGCAGATACGGCAGGCGCCTCCCAGAGCGATCTGAGAGTGCGCCGATCGCTGGAGATACCAGCGCGTTCACACCGACAGAAAGCGCAATGGAGATCTGCAGCCAGAGATTCCCTTGAGACTCACCGAGCACACCTTCGCTTGTGAGATACAGGCCAATCGCATAGGAGAAGATGCCGTACGACCAGATCGTATTGGCAAGGTCGTAAAGGGTCCATGACGCAATCCACGTGGCTGGAACAGTGATGCGGACGCCGCCCGCGCTTGAACGTGCTGCCATCTTCTTAATCCTCCCTCGTCTAGCGGGCCGTGATGGGCTCACAGCAGCCGCGTCGGCACTGAGGATGATGGCTCAACGTGAGCGGTGCGAGTCGCGCCGCGCAGGGCGCACCCGCACGAGCTGAGCGTGGCGACGGCTACGATTGGACGATGGCAGCGCGACGAGTGGATCCTGCAGCGACGTGGGCAAAGGGGCTCGCGCGTCGCCGACCAGAGCTAATGAACGACGTGTTAACGGGACTCGCGGGGCTCTATGGAACTCCACGATGGAAGCCGCGACTCGATCCGATCAGTGAACTGGTCACGACAATCTTGAGCCAGAACACGAGTGACGTGAATGCGGCGCGCGCCTTTGATGCGCTTCGCGCCATGTATGCAGACTGGTCAGCAGTTGAGCGCGCGCCTACCCGTCAACTGGCACGCGTGATCAAGAGTGGCGGGCTCGCCGACCAGAAGGCGCCACGGATCAAGGCGGCACTACGGGCGACGCGACTGAAGGCTGGTGACTACGACCTTTCGTTCCTTGAAGAGATGGCGCCACTCGAAGCGCGCGACTGGCTGACAGCAATTCCTGGCATTGGCCCAAAGACCGCATCAATCGTGATGCTCTTCTGCTTCGGCGTGCCACTGATGCCGGTTGATACACATGTGGAGCGCGTGAGTAAACGTATCGGGCTCTTGCCGGCCAACGCAACCTTGAAGTTCGCCCATGACGCTTGGCTACACCTTGTTGAGCCCGCGCGCATGTACGAGGCACATGTGGCCCTCATTCGTCACGGCCGGGGTCACTGTGATGCGCTGCGGCCGCAGTGTGGCGGCTGTCCTATTCGTGCGCGTTGTCGATACGTGAATCGCCGCGCGCCATGATGCCAGGCGCTGTGCCAAGCGCACCGCTGGTTTGATTAGCGTCGAGACCAGCTCATCCGCTCAAATCGTGGAGCGCTAAACTCGCCGATCACCTCGACCGCTTCCCCAGTGCGCAACGGAAGTTGTTTGCCACCGCTCGGATGCCCTGGGTCCTGCAACGCCGCGAGTCGCGGATCGTGCGGTCCCTCTGCGTGCGCCAGCACACTCCACTCGCCAAGGAGTCCGAGTCCGGCAACGGTGCGGATCGGATGCCCGCCACAGGTGCATGAGGCGGCGAGGCGACCGAGCGCCATCGCCGACGCAGAGTCGGCAATCACCGTGAGGTCAGGGTGTGCGATCCAGCGGCGAAGTTGCGCCGCACGCGCTGCATCAGTGGCGAGCAGCGTGGCGTCACCGCCACAGAGAAAGATGCTGCCCTGCGTCGGGTCAGACGCCCCTGGTTTGAGCAGGTGGACGGTGCAGTCTCGTGCGCCAAGGAGTGAGGCGAGGGTTGTTGCCTGTTGCTCATCACGTGACGCAAGTGAGGCGAGTGAGAGTGGCGCTGGGGCTTCAGCCAGCCAGTCGAGCGCCTCAGGCCATGCATCGGCGCGGATGCCGAGTCCGCCACCGGAGAGGATCAGTCGCGCCACCCTCTGATCCTAGCGGCGGCGCGTGCGCCATACTGCCCGCATGAGTGAGCGCAGTGCACGAGGACGCATCGTCCTGATCGGCTCGGGTGAGATTGGCCCTTCAATGGCGCCGATGCACCGTGCGCTGGTGGCGAGCCTCCCTGCGAGAAGCACGCCTCCTTCACTCGTCGCGCTTGACGGTTCATACGACTTCCAGACAAACCGCGCCGAGATGGGAGAGAAGATTGCCGTCTTCTTCCGATCCAAAGTCGGCGTTGCAACCACCGTCGTCGGTCTCCCTGAGACAGAGCGGCCTGGTGCCGATCTTGCTCCAACTGCATTCAGCGCCACACTGAGCGCGCTCGATGCGGCGAACCTCCTCTTCCTGGGACCAGGTTCGCCGTCACGCGCGCTCTTCCGTTGGGCGGGGACGCCGATCGTTGAGCGCCTCGTCACGCGCATTCAGGCTGGGGCGACACTCATCGCCTCCTCCGCCGCAGCCGCGGCGAGCGGCGAGACGGCAATCCCTGTCTATGAGATCTATAAGGCGGGGCTCCCAGCGCACTGGCTCCCAGGACTTGACCTCGTCGGCGCGATGCTCGGACTGCGCGTCGCGATCGTCCCACATTGGAACAACGCTGAAGGCGCGACCCATGACACATCACGCTGCTTCATTGGTGAGGTAAAGTTGCGCGAACTTGAGCGCACCCTGACACCCGGTGTCGGAATACTCGGTATCGACGAACATACCGCGCTCTCCATTGATTTCGGCACGAGTCACATCACGGTGCACGGAAAGGGTGCGGTCACTATCAGGATTCCAGGTGCCGGAGAAACAGCGCTCCACAGCGGTGCATCAGAGCCGATTGACACCTTCTGCGCACGCTTCCCGCGCGCTGGGTCAGCGCGATCGACCCTGGCCCCCACTGAGCTCACCACTGGAGTCATCACGGAAGATCCAATGGCGCTTCAGCAGGACGCTCCAGTCGCACTGTCTGCCCGAGATCTTCTTGCACCCGCAGTCGAGCGCCTGATCGCGCTCCGCGTGACGGCACGAACTGAGAAGCGCTTTGCAGATGCAGATGCGATCCGCGACGCGATCGAAGCACTCGGTGTTGAGCTCTCAGATCAGTCCGACGGGGTGAGCTGGCGGGTCCGCGCCTAAAAGTGCGCCTCAGCTCGTACGGGTCAGCGCGTAAACTTTGAAGCGAATGCGCCGGCGCGCCGCTGTAGACCACTCGGTAGCAACCCCAAGATTCGTGCCGAAATGGCGTTCATGAGACCTGGAACCACGAGCGCTCGTCCCGATTCAACGGCGTCCAGGGCCACACGTGCAACAAAGTCGGCACTCGTCAACATGAAGCTGGGCTGACCGGCGGTTGATGAGAGCCCGCCGCGCTCCTGAAATCCGCTCGGCGTGTAGCCAGGCGCCACACACGTCACGCGCACGCCGTACGGTCGCGCCTCTTCATGCAGTGCCAGGGTGAAGCTGCGCACGAATGCTTTTGTTGCCGCATAGGTGGTGAACCCGGGGAACGGCAGAAACGATGCAACCGAGGCAACGTTGAGGATGGCACCACGTTTGCGCGGCGCCATGCTCACTAACGCCGCTCGAGAGAGACGCATCAGTGCATTGACATTTACAAAGATCTCGTTGCTCTCGCCTGCGGCATCAAGTTCCGTGATCTTCCCGAATCGTCCGTAGCCAGCATTGTTCACTACCATCTCGATCGGTTGACGCTCATCCGCAATGCGTGCCTCGATCGACTCAATCCCTGCGCTTGTGGAAAGGTCGGCAACGATCACCTCTGCTGCGGCACCACTCGCGCTCACGGCAGCGGCGACACGTGCGAGTTCATCGCCGCGTCGCGCCACAAGGACCAGGTCCCACCCGCGCGCGGCGAGTTGCTCCGCCATGCACTCGCCGATGCCGGAAGAGGCTCCTGTGATGAGCGCTCGTCGTCGTTCCATACGGGAGAGTATGAGCGAACTTGAATTCGATGGAGTGGCCGTGCTGTTGGTAGGGGGACCTGGACTCGAACCAGGGACCGCCGAGATATAAGCTCGGAGCTCTAACCACCTGAGCTATCCCCCCACGAGGTACGCCCTCAGCCTACCCCCTCGGCGGTTGCAAGTGCGACCGAGAGTGCTGCAACTGCGAGTGCGGCGGCGCTGATCTCCCAGCCACGCTGGCGCGCCCATCGCGAGCGCGTTGCACTGCAGGCGACCCCAATGGCAAGGAGGAGTGCCGCCACAGCAAGGGTAGTTGGCGAGGTGTTGCCTGGCGCAAATGCAAGGAGGGCGGTGAGAGTGACGAGATGGAGGAGCGCCAAGAGACCGAACGCCGTTCGTTCACCAAGGCGGACAGCGGCGCTTCGCATGCCACTCTGAAGATCCAGTGCTCGGTCCGCGAGACTGTTTTGCAGCGCGAGTGCAGCGCCGCCTGGGAGTGAAATCAGTGAGAGGGTGAGGATCGGTGTGGGGAGCACGCTACTCACGGTTGACCAAGCGAAGGCTGGGATGATGCTGACGCCGAGCGCAAACGGGAGCCAAGAGAGTGCGGTGTGTTTCAGCCAGACGTTATAGGTCGCGCCGACGAGTGCACCAGTGATGGCGAGCGCGAAGGTAAGTGTGCTCACCTGTGCGGCGGCGACAAGTCCCACCGTGATCCCGACCGCTGAGAGCAGAAGTCCTGCCGAGGGTGGAAGTGCGCCCGATGCAATCGGCTTCTCTGGTCTCCCTCTGTCTCGGTGGCGATCCAGATAGTCGTTTGATGCGCCGATGCAGGTGTGCACTCCGAGCATCGTCAGCGCCACGAGTCCAGCGGCGGACGGTCCGGCGCCTGCAACCGTCGCGAGCGCCGCCGCGGCAACTGCATTGAGCAGCGTTGGAAGCGGGTGCGCCAAGCGGAGTAGCGCGAGAGGTGTGCGCCAGAGGC
>JBEDBF010000051.1:0-6145 GCA_041177405.1 Chloroflexota bacterium
AACCGACAACGCCGCAGCCACTGCGCCAACGAGCGGTCCAGCAACATAGATCAGTGCGTAGGAGAGGTCGCCGTACACCAGCGCTGGCCCGAACCAGCGAGCCGGGTTCATGCCAGCGCCAGAGAGTGCACTCCCTGCAAGCATGCACGCCGTAATTGCGCCACCTACATAGAGTGCGCCGACCTGCGGCGCGCGTGCGTCAGCGGCGGCGAGCAAGACTGCGTAGACCACGACCGCGGTGAGCATCGCCTCGATGCCAATCAGCAACGGTGTCCCAGGGCCCATGGATGGGAGCGGCGTTGCACCGCCTGCGAACCCGTAGACACTCGGTTCCCCGTCAAACCCCCCAAATGCGAGCTTCAGAGCGAGCCCAGCGAGGATTGCGCCAACGATCTGCACGCCGATGTAGCGGATCCCCTCAATCGTGCGGATCTTCCCCACGAGCCAGAAGGCGACCGTCACGGCTGGATTGAAGTGCGCACCACTGATTGGGCTGAATGCGGTCGCCAAGGCGGTTATGACCAGCCCAAATGTGAGGGAGATCCCAAGGAGTCCTACCGCTCCTCCAGTCTGGGCGTCTGAGATCACCGCGGCACCGCCAACGGCAATGAAGAGGAAGGTCCCAATGAGCTCCGCAGAGAGGGTGGAGATGAGGGCTCGACTCGGCACGGATCGCCTCCTGACAGCCAACGTTCTGTGCCTAGGCGGCACCTGGAGGGAGAGTGTAGGGCAGCCCCTATCGGTGAGCAGCGGGATGCCGTATGCTTCTGGGGCTGGCCCGGACTTCGGGCAGCATAGGATGCACGCACGCGACCGAGATCAGTCAACCGTTCCCTCTAGGGCTCGCGAGACAAACCTTCGGAACACGAGGCGAGCCAACAATAGGAGTGAACGGAATGTACACAGACAAGAACTTGGTATGCATGGATTGCAGCCAGGAGTTCGTATTCACGGCGCGGGACCAGGAGTTCTACGCCGAGCGCGGTTTCACCGAGCCAAAGCGCTGCACACCATGCCGCAACGCCCGCAAGGCGCAGCGCGAGGGTGGTTCAGCGGGTGGCGGCTTCGGCGGCTACACCGGCGGCGGCAGCTACAGCGCGGGTGGCTACGGCGCCCCGCGAGCTCCACGCGGACCACGCGAGATGCACCCGACGACCTGCTCGGACTGCGGTAAGGAGACGATGGTCCCCTTCCTGCCAACGAGCGGCAAGCCGGTCTACTGCGACACCTGCTTCGCAAGCCGACGCCCAGCGCGCTGAGCTTTCGAATCTCGTAGATTCCGGACGGCCGGGACCCTTCGGGGCCCCGGCCGTTCGCTATCTCCCGCCTACGCTCGCCGCTAGGATCACGAGGTGAGCAGACCACCTGATCCGCGTCGACGCACATCCGCCCAACGTGTCACTACATGGCGTGACGGCGTGCCCTCGGATCGCGACGACCTCCTGATCGGCGAAGAGCCGGCGCAGATCTCCGTTGCTGGACCCGACGGAGTGCCGATTGAGGTTGCCGTCACGATGCGCACGCCAGGAAACGACGAAGAGCTCGCCATTGGATTCCTCGTCAGTGAAACGCTCATCGCTCCAAGCGATGTGGTGCGCATCAGCTTCGGCGATCCGCTGCACACGTCGCAACCCGAGAATCATATTCTTGTACATCTCCGTGCTTCGTTTGATGCAT
Source organism: Chloroflexota bacterium (assembly GCA_041177405.1). Lineage (GTDB taxonomy): Bacteria > Chloroflexota > Limnocylindria > Limnocylindrales > Limnocylindraceae > Limnocylindrus. The sequence goes on from JBEDBF010000051.1 coordinate 1,678, forward strand.
CGCGTATCCCTGCGCGCACCACGGTCGCAACAGCCTCATGCGGCATCTGCGGGAAGGCATCACTCGATGACGTAGCGCAACGTTTCGGTCGCGTTGCAAAGATCGCACGGATTAGCAGTGCCGCGCTGCTGCAACTCCCAGATCAACTGCGCGCCGCTCAGGACCTCTTTGCAGGCACTGGCGGACTCCACGCTGCAGCGGCCGTGAGCGTAGCCGGCGATGGGTCGCTGCGCCTCACCACCGTTCGTGAAGATGTTGGCCGCCACAACGCTGTTGACAAGTTGATTGGCGAAGCGGCGCTTCGTGACGCACTGCCACTCAACGCCACGCTGCTGCTTCTCTCGGGACGCTGCTCATTTGAACTTGTGCAGAAAGCGGCCGCCGCAGGCGTTGGGGCGATCGCCTGCGTTGGCGCGCCATCATCACTCGCGGTGGAGACGGCGGAACGACTCGGCATCTGTCTGATCGGCTTCTTGCGCGAACACTCATTCAATGTCTACACCGAACAGCGTGCGGTACAGCCTTAACCTCCGCGTTCAATCTCCTTCAGACGATCAACCAAGGCTCCGCAGTTCGCGATCGCCGCGCGCTCATCGAGTGCGGCGGTAAGTGCGTCAGCACCGAGTGCGTCTGAAATTGCAGGGGTGGCCAACGCGACCTGATGGAGGCTGATCCTCTTCTCGCGCGCTGCAGATGAGGCGTGCTGCACCAGCGTGTAGGCGGCATCACGCGCCGTACCCGCGTTGATGAGCGCCGTCAGGAGGCGTGATGCAGCGTGGAGACCGAAGCCAGCGTCAAGATTGCGACGCATCGCCTCGCGGTTCACCTCCATCTTGTCGATGATGCCGCGCATGGAGACGAGCGCATAGTGCAGCAGGGTCGTTGCATCAGGCAAGATGATCCGCTCAGCGGAACTGTGACTCATGTCGCGCTCGTGCCAGAGTGCCTGGTTCTCCATCGCAACTGCGGCATATCCGCGTAAGAGTCGTGCAAAGCCTGCAATGCGTTCGCTCTTCACCGGGTTTCGCTTTTGTGGCATGGCGGAGCTCCCCGCCTGGCCGGCGCGGAACGGCTCTCGAAGCTCATCGATTTCGCTGTGTTGCAGGTTGCGAATCTCGGTCGCGAAGCGCTCGAGCGTGCCGCCCGTGATTGCAATGGCGGCAACGAGCGCCGCATGCCGATCGCGCTGGACGACCTGCGTGCTGACAGGATCCACGCGAAGCTCCAGTGCGGTGAGCGCCTCACGCTCAATCTGGGGGCTGATCTGGCTGTACGTCCCAACTGGCCCTGAGATCTTTCCCGTCGCCACCTCATCTGCAGCGCGGGCGAGGCGCTCGCGGTCACGCGCCGCCTCAAAGGCCCAGCCGGCGAGCTTTGCGCCGAGCGTCATCGGTTCGGCGTGCACGGAGTGGGTGCGCCCCGCCATCACGGTGTCGCGCTCCTCGCGGGCGCGGCGGATGATGACGGCAATGAGCGCGTCGAGTTCGACAAGGATGAGATCACTGGCCGCACGCAGCTGCAGGGCAAGCGCTGTGTCAATGACATCGCTACTGGTCAAGCCATAGTGGAGGTAGCGCCCCTCAGCGCCGATCGACTCCGCAACGGCATTCACGAAGGCGAGCGTGTCGTGATCGAGCGTCGCCTCAAGCTCTGCGATTCGCGGGAGATTCACCGTGGCGCGCGTTGCGATCGCCTCTGCCGCAGCGGCGGGGATCTCTCCGTTCTTTGCCTGTGCCTTGGCAACAGCGATCTCAACACGGAGTGCCGCCTCCCAGCGAGCCGCCTCCCCCCACACAGCACCCATCTCTGGACGCGTATAGCGCTCAATCATCTCGTCACCTTCAGGCGCGCTTCGGCGCGCGGCGCATCGGCCGCCATGCACGTTCAATCGTCTGCGTGCGCTCAGGTCCAACAGAGAGGAGGACGATCGGCGCACCGGCGAGCTCTTCAAGTGCCGTCACGTAGCGACGTGCGTTCTCTGGCAGGTCGGCGAGTGCGCGCACTTGGTGGATCGGTTCGTTCCATCCAGGGAAGCGTTCGTAGATCGGCTTCGCTCGTTCTAACTCGGCGGTAGACGCTGGCCAACGCTCCACGCGCACCCCATCAATCTCATACGCAACGCAGAGCAAAATCTCTGGGATTCCAGAGAGGACATCGAGCTTGTTGAGCATGATGCTGGAGACGCCATTCAGTTGCACTGCGTAGCGGAGCGGCAGTGCATCGTTCCATCCAACGCGTCGACGGCGGCCAGTGGTGGTACCAACCTCATGTCCAGTCGTTGCAATGCGTTCGCCGATTGCATCTGTCAGCTCTGTGACGAACGGGCCAGATCCAACTCGCGTCGCATACGCCTTCATCACCCCCATCACCTCATCAATTTGGAGTGGGGCGATGCCTCCGCCGGTCGTTGCGCCACCGGCGATCGGATGTGAAGACGTGACGTACGGGTATGAACCATGGCTAAGGTCGAGAAGCGTCCCCTGCGCCCCTTCAAAGAGGAGGTGCTCTCCACTCGCAAGGGCACGCTGCACTAGTTCATTCGTATCTGCGATGTGCGGCCGAAGGCGCTCCCCCCACGTAGCAATCAGCGTTGCGATTGCACGCTCATCCGTGGCAGCTGGATCATCTACGCCGAGTGCGTGCAAGAGCGCACGCTTCTCTGGGAGCGCACGTGCTAGTCGTGCCGCTGTTGAGGTTGGATTAAGAAGGTCTTCGACTCGTAGGCCTGTCCGCGCGGAGCGATCTTCATACGCTGGCCCAATGCCGCGTCCAGTGGTGCCAACCTTTGCGCCACCGAGCGCCGATTCGCGCGCCTTGTCCAGAGCGATGTGATACGGAAGGATGAGCGAGGCGGCGTGGCTGACGCGCACCCGCGAGATGTCAATGCCGCGGGCCGTGAGCCCATCGAATTCGCGCAGCAGCGTCTCTGGGTTGACCACCACACCTGGCCCAATGACCGGCGTGATGTGCGGGTAGAGCACGCCGCTCGGCACAAGGTGCAACTTGAAGGTGTCTTCGCCAGCGACAATGGTGTGACCGGCGTTGTCTCCTCCCTGATAGCGCACGACCACCGCAACCTGCTCGGCGAGGAAGTCAGTTGTCTTCCCCTTCCCTTCGTCGCCCCACTGCAGGCCGACGATCACACTGGCAGGCATTTGAACCCCTTTCGTTGGGTGCTGGTGGCGCCGGGCAAAACTCGGCGCGCGGATCGTACCCTCCCGCGCCGTCCGCCGCTCGCATCGGCGCGCCGCTAGACTCGCCATATGAGCGCCACCCCCACCCCTGTGCAGCCCCCCGCTCCACGAAAGCGATACGGAGGGTCGTGGCTCCCCAAGCCATCCCTCTTCGTGAGCTGGCGCCCGAACGGGTTCGGCCTGCAGAAGCCGAACCACATCACCGAGACGCTGCGCACGATCTGGGAGAACCGCGGCAACCTTCGCTACGCCTGGCGCATCCTCAGCAAGGGGGTCTGCGATGGCTGCGCGCTTGGCGTGGCCGGCTTCCAGGACTGGACAATCGACGGTCTCCACCTCTGCACCACGCGCCTCAACCTGCTGCAGGTGAACACGGCACGTGCCCTTGACCCTGCACGCCTTGCCGATGTCTCCGCGCTGCGCGCACTCTCATCGACTGAGCTCCGTGCGCTGGGTCGCCTTCCGTATCCAATGTTGCGGATGCGCGGTGAGAGCGGCTTCAAGCGGATCAGTTGGGAGCGTGCGCTGCAGATCGCAGCGTCACAGATCAAGGCGGCGGGACCGTCGCGCATCTCCTTCTTCCTCACCGCGCGCGGCATCATGAACGAGACCTACTACGCCATTCAGAAGGTGGTGCGCTTCCTCGGGACGAATGACGTGGATAACGCGGCGCGCATCTGTCATGCGCCGAGCACCGGTGCCCTCAAGCACGGTATAGGTTACGGCGCAACAACGGTCTCGTACCGTGATGTCATTGAGAGCGATCTGATCGTCCTCTTCGGTTCCAACGTGGCGAACGCGCAACCCGTCTTTATGAAGTATCTGCACCTCGCCAAGAAGCGCGGCGCGAAGATCCTTGTCGTCAATCCGTATCGCGAGCCAGGACTCGAGCGCTACTGGGTTCCGAGCAACGCCGACTCACTCCTCTTCGGCACGAAGATGGCGGACGCCTGGGTGCAGGTGGCGCAGGGGGGCGACATCGCGTTCATCAGCGCCGCGCTCCTTCGACTTGAAGAGCTGGGCGCACTTGACCAGGCATTCATTGCGGAGAAGAGTGCTGGCTGGAGCGACCTTCGATCCGCACTCAGCGGGCGAAGCATCGATGAGTACCTTGCGATGTCTGGTGCAACGCGTGATGAGCTGGAAACCTTCTGCGCACTCTACGGTGGTGCAACGTCGGCGGTTCTGATCTGGTCGATGGGGATCACGCAGCAGGCGTGCGGCAGTGAGAACGTTGCCGCAATCGTGAATCTTGGCCTTGCTCGGGGCAACAT